>DCIS01000011.1 GCA_002317475.1 Prevotellaceae bacterium UBA1720
GTGATGACACATGTAGCAGTACCAGCCTCATACTCATCGTTAGCCTCGCAAGTAGCAGTGATTGTTGTCACACCGAGTTCACCACCGAGAGTGATGACGCCATTCTCGTCAACCGAAGCAACCTCATCGTCCTCTGTTGTGAAAGTAACAGTAGCTGTTGTTGCCTTTGTGAATGTAGGAGCAGTGAACTCCTGACCCTGCTCGATAGTAACAGTTGCAGGAGTGAACTTCAAACCAGCAGCCTTTTTGCCAACTTCACCACCTTCAGTGTAAACATCTACCTCATCGATATCAAACTGAGCAGCCTTTGTGTTACCGTCTGTACCGTAAGTAGCCTTGTCACCAACAGTGAAGGTTACTTCCTTAGCCTCACCAGTCCAAGTTACAATCCAGTTTGTTGCGTCAATCTCAACATTACCAGCCGATGGAGTAACATCGCCGAGGCGCTTCTTACCTGCTGTAGAAATCTTGAACACCATCTTGGTCATGTTTGCTGTGTTCGAAGCAGTGAGGGTACCCTTTGCGTAGATACGCAAGTCGTTTGCACCACCGTAACCGCCTGATACGAAAGGATTGCTACTTCCATCAGACTTCTTTGCTACGAGTGTGAAACCATCCTTGGTGTAAGTGATTTCCTCTGAACCAGTAACCTTAGCCGAACCGTCATCGTTGTCACCTGTCTTAGTAACGCCGTCCCATTCAGCCCATGTCCATGAGTAAGTGGTCTGAGCATTTACTGTCATTGCCATAAGAATGGCAAACAAAGAGAGTAAAATTTTCTTCATAATTTATTGTTTTGATTAATAATGTTTGTTCAAAGGTGCAAATATACTGCAAATATCTGAAAATCAAAAATAAATCTCCATGAATTTTCCATTTCTTTTATGTTAAACTTTCAATAATTACTATTATTGTTTGCATAATGCCGATAAATTTCTTATCTTTGCCGACACTAATAATTAACAATAGTCATTATGTCATTTTATCTAAAAAACCTATCAAAGTTACTGTTTCTCGCATTTCTCGTAATGCCTGCTATGGCATTGGCCGTTAACGAAAAACCATTCACCGTTCCTGAACTCAAAGAGTGGAAAGGCGGTGAGGGAATGTTCGCGCCTTCTGCACAGACACGAATCGTATGCCAGAGTCAACAGCTTGAACTCCAGCGTATTGCACGCCAGTTGGCCGACGACTATGCCCGTTTGTTCGGCGTCAGCCTTTCTGTCGTTCAGGGCAAACCTGCCAAGGGCGACATCGTTCTGCAGGTGGCTGCCGACAAGAAACTCGGCACCGAGGGCTATTCCATTGCCGTGGGCAACGACATTCGCGTGAAAGCACCTTCTACACAAGGCATCTATTGGGCCACACAGACTCTCCTCCAGATTGCAGAGCAGAACAAGGGTGCTCTGCCAAAGGGTACTCTTCGCGACTGGCCCGACTATGGCATTCGTGGATTCATGCTCGACTGCGGACGAAAGTACCTCCCAATGTCTATGCTCCGCGACTATGTACGCATCCTGTCCTATTACAAGATGAATGTGTTTCACATTCACTTGAGCGACAACGGATTCAAGAAATTCTTCGATGAGGACTGGGACAAGACCTATGCTGCCTTCCGTATGGAATGCGACACCTATCCTGGTCTCACTGCCCGCGACGGATTCTACACAAAGAAGGAGTTCCGCGACCTCTATCGCCTTGCCGACAGTCTTGGTGTCACCATCATCCCTGAGATTGATGTCCCCGCCCATGTCCTCGCCTTCACGCAGTATAAGCCTTCGTTGGGAAGCGATAAGTACGGAGCCGACCATTTCGACCTTTTCAATCCTGAGGTATATACCTTCCTCGACGCTCTCTTTGCAGAGTATCTGCAAGGTCCCGATCCAGTCTTTGCGGGCAAATATATGCACATCGGCACCGATGAGTATTCAAACAAGGACTCGCTCGTTGTCGAGAAGTTCCGCTATTTCCAGGACCGCTACATCCGTTATGTGGAGTCCTTCGGCAAGACAGCCGTTGTGTGGGGCAGTCAGACTCACGCCAAGGGCGAGACACCTATCAAGGTCGATAATGTGCTGATGGATGTGTGGTACAACGGTTACGCTGACCCAAAGGATATGCTCGCCCGTGGATATAAGATTGTCAACATCCCTGATGGTTTGGCATATATCGTACCGAAGGCAGGCTACTACTATGACTATCTCGACACAAAGATGCTCTACAACGAGTGGACACCTGCCAATGTCAATGGTGAGCAGTTCCCTGAGCAGTATCCGGGCATCGAAGGCGGAATGTTTGCCGTCTGGAACGACCATTGCGGCAATGGCATCACCGACAAGGATGTGCATTATCGTTTCATGCCAGCCCTCCGCACCATTGCCTCGAAGACATGGGACGGACCAACCGTCACCTTCCCTTACGAGGAGTTCACCCATCGTGGCGAATGGCTTTCTGAGGCACCAGCCATCAACTATGCTGGTCGCTATCCAAAGGGCGTGGTCCTCGAGCGTGGCGAGGTGAAGCCAGGCGATGTCCTTCCTGTCGAGCAGATTGGTTGGGACTATAGCGTCAGTTTCGATATCGATGCTCGCACGGAGGCAAAGGGCACAGTGCTGTTCACCTTCGGCGATACCGATTTCTATCTCTCCGACCCAGTGTCGGGATTCGTTGGTTTCAGTCGTGACGGCTATCTCAACACCTTCTATCATCAGTTCTACGAAGGCGAGAAGGCCCATGTCCGCATCGTTGGCAATCAGGAAAAGACCGTCCTCGAGGTCAATGGTCGTGTAGTCCGCAGTCTTGATGTCCGTAAGATCACCTATGGTGAGGGCACCATCAACTACATCAGCACCCTTGTCTTCCCGCTCCGCCATGTTGGTCCATCTTTCCGCAGTCGCATCACCAACCTCCGTGTCGAAAGCCACGCCGAGTAATCCCCCCCGAACATAAAACAATTAAGGTGAGCCTCGCATGAGGTTCACTTTTTTTTTCTTAATGATTTAATTTCAAGATTTCCAAATCTTTTCCCCTACTCGATTGTCTGATTCATCCCACGTATTTCCCGATTCATCTGTTTTTTGAATTGTAAAGTAATCAAATCCCCCTATCTTTGCACATTATTACACAATGTATCATTGTAACTAATATGATTATAATATGAAAAAATTATTACTCTTAGTTTCTGCATTCTGCATGGGTACAGTTACATTATGTGCAATGCACCAGAATCAATTTGTGGCTCCCGTAAAAAAGGGACAGCGAGAAATGTTGGTCAATCAGAACATGATGTCGCCGAAATGGATACCTTCTGCTATTGCCAAGGCTTCAGAAAGTGAAGGCACTTGCTTTGTGACCTGTAATGTTCCTGACAATCAGGATTGGACACCTTACGATGTCGTTGCCCTTGATAATGAGCATCATTCCTATGTTGGTATGGGCAGCGGTGTGGAAGTACCAGAAGGTACTTATACCTTCGTGGCTTACTTTATCCATAACTCGGCTGATTCATACACAGGAACGGATTATGTAGGTTTTGTAGTTCACGAGAATGTAGAAGTGACTTCGGATATGCAGTTGACTTTTGATCCTGCCACAGCCACAAATCATCTTCATTTTACACCAAAACTCAAGGATGGTTCTGATTTGTTGCTGAAGAAAGTTAATTATGACGAATACTTCGAGGGAAGCGTTATCCGTGAGGCAAACTTTGATTGCATGGATCTCACCGCATGCTTTGCCATTGGCACTGAAAACTGGAATTATAAAGGATCTACCACTTATACGACAGCAGAGATACAGATTACTCCTTGGGGAAATTATGATCCTACATACAGTTTTGACCTTTATATCAATGATGTGAGCGATGAAGTATCAGTTGGCATGACTGCCATAATGGTTTGCGATAAGTCAAACACGCATATTATTGCCGCTGAGCAGAAAGGTTGTTCTTCGGGAAATCTGGTCAATGACTATCTGAACTACATAGATAGGAGCCTTGAAGCGGACTTTACCCCAAAAGGTGCTGCCACTCCTGATATTATTGAAGAGAACAATCTGTGGGTTACGCCTTATGGGTTGAGATTTTCGCTGGTAGGTGGATACACTAATGCCAATCCTATGACCTTCACGCTCACTAAAAACGACAAGAGCATCTACAATGTTTCGTACAGTAACAGTGGCAAGGAGGTTACTTTCAACAATATCCTTATAGCACCAGTTGTTACTGAGGTATATGAGAAAAACTATTCCTTCTATGGAATGAATAACTTGGGTTCATACAAGATGTTCTCAGGCAATAAGCAGATAGATCATTGTACGTATATCGACAACTGTCTGTCAACTTCATATAGC
>DCIS01000135.1 GCA_002317475.1 Prevotellaceae bacterium UBA1720
TGCGTCAGTTACAATGGTCAGTGTTATGCCTCTCAGCATTGTTTCGGACGTAGTGCCAATCGTGGTGAGTGTGCACAGTTCTGTCGTTTGCCTTTCGACCTTTTGGACGAAGATGGTAATGAAGTTGAGCATCAGCGTCACCTTCTTTCTCTGCACGATATGAATCGCAGTGACGAGCTCGAGGCGATGCTTGATGCAGGTGTGACGAGCCTGAAAATTGAGGGTAGGCTCAAGGACACCTCGTATGTCAAGAACGTTACGGCCTACTATCGTCAACGACTGGACGAGATTTTCAAGAGACGTCCATCGGACTATCAGCGCAGTTCTATTGGTACCTCTCGCTTTACCTTTACCCCCAATCCTGCACGATCTTTCAACCGTGGTTTCTCAAACTATTTCCTGAAGGGCCGTACCTCCGACATGGTACAATTGTCAACTCCCAAGAGTATGGGCGAAAAAGTAGGCCAAGTCAAGGAGGTGCGACGCAACTGTTTCACCGTCAGCGGTGTGGCATCCTTTGCCAATGGCGATGGTCTTTGCTTCCTGGATGAATATGGACATCTGCAAGGTTTTCGTGTTAATCGTGTGGAGGGTAATTGCCTGTATCCTAAGGAGATGCCTCGTGGTTTGCGTCCCCGTTTGTCTCTTTATCGTAATTATGATCAGGACTTTGAACAACAGTTGTCCCATCCCACTGCCACACGTAAGATTAGCACAGACTGGGCATTGGAGAGGTCGGGTGAAGGCTTACGCCTGACTATGACCTGTGAAGACGGTCTTACGGTTGCCCATACTTTCCCCTGTGAACTACAACCAGCTCGTAGTTCCCAACACGAAGCTGTACGTCGTCAGTTGGAGCGTCTAGGTGATACAAACTATGAGTTGCGTGACGTGCGTCTCAGCATAGCTTTTGATGACAGTGCAGATTGTTTCATTCCTGCGAGTATTCTGGCAGGATGGCGTCGTGAGTTAGTTGAGCAGATGAACGCTTTGCGTATCAAGTCCCATCCTTCATGTTCTGTTTTTGACAGTACGTCAGCCATTTCCGGTAACTCTGTCCCAATGCTCACGGCATACATTGGGAAGCAGTCATCCCCAGGTCACCTTACCTATTTGTCTAATGTGGCCAATCATGAGGCTCGTCAGTTCTTTATCTCGCAAGGTGCAACGACAATTGATGATGCCCTTGAGGTCTCTCATACTCCAGGAGACGTCTTGATGACGACGCGTTATTGTATCCGCTATGAACTGGGAATGTGCCCCAAGCACCATGGAGCAAAGGCATTGTCTCTCAGGCTCCGGTCAGGAGATGGTCGTTGTTTCCCGCTTCAATTTGATTGTAAAAACTGCCAGATGCTGGTAAAGGCAGACACTTCTGATAAAAATTAAAACATTGTGAAATGATGAAACGTTGCTCCCTATATCTGATGTTACTCTTTGCACTTGTGCTTGGGGTTGCCTGCGAGGATCATTCCTTTGCAGATCAGGAATGGGCTGTGGCACGTGATTCGCTGAGCGATGATTCCGTCGATATTCAGACGGGGAGTTTCTCTCTGACTCATCATTACGATATTGGCTTTAATTTTGAGGTTAGTACGGATACGATGGTGCTGCTTACAGAGATCCAGCAACCATCGGGTTTGCTGTTCACTTCGCCTGATTCTATTTCTCTCCACGATGGAGATCAGTTGGTCGTTGCGGAAATAGCAACGTTGTCTAATGATGCCGAAGATAGTATCTGGGTTAAATTGGTTCGTGATGCTGAGTGTTTCGGTTGGGCAAGAGAAACCTACCTTCTGCGTAATGCTACACCCAGCGATCCAATAAGCATTGCCATTATGTTCTTTAGCGAAGAGCATGTGGGATGGGCTGTCATTCTGTTTTTAGGTTTCGTAGGTGTCATTGTATTACGAGTCATCTCCTATCGAAGACATTGTCGCCGACATCCAGGGAAGCACAGCTTTCTGCGCTATATGCCTTTGCCTCACATCAATGATATCTGCAGTCCTTATCCTCTGCTCCTCTATCTGACATTGGCGGGGGCGGCTGTTTTCTACAGCACAATGCAACTTTATGCCTTCCAAACCTGGCAACACTATTATTTTCACCCCACGCTCAATCCCTTTGCTGTGCCTTGGGTACTCGGCGCCTTCCTTGCCTCTCTTTGGCTGATGCTCCTTTTCTTTATAGCCACGCTCATTGATATGGTGCGTCAGTTATACTTCATGCGTCTCTGTTTGTATTTCTTGTCTATGTTGGCCTTGATGGCTGTACTTTATATATTCTTCTCATTGACAACGCTTTACCATGTTGGATACGTTATCTATCCCGTCTATGTGATAGCCTCCGTCTGGTACTACTATCGATATACTCGCCCAAAATATACTTGTGGCAACTGCGGCATTCCCCTGCATGATCTTGGCCAATGCCCGCACTGTCACTTTATCAATGAATAAGATGGCAAAAGATAAAACCGTATATGTCTGCGACCATTGCGGACAAGAGAGCACTAAGTGGCTTGGCAAATGTCCTAGTTGTGGACAGTGGGGCACTATGAAGGAGTTTCATGTCCAGTCCGAAAAGCCTTCTTCTGCCGTGGTTCGTGCTGCCATGCAAGCAGCAGGTGCTGAAGGCAAGCGTAAGAACCGTCCACAGCCAGTTAGTGAGATTCGTGCCAATGAGGAACCACGCATAGATATGATGGATGGTGAATTGAACCGTGTCTTAGGAGGCGGGTTGGTTCCAGGAAGCCTCGTCCTTTTGGGTGGTGAACCGGGTATCGGCAAGAGTACCCTCGTGCTTCAAACAGTCCTTCGTCTGCAGAATCAGCGTAAAATTCTCTACGTCAGTGGCGAGGAAAGTGCACGTCAGATCAAACTGCGTGCCGACCGTCTTTCCAGTACCGGTGAACCTACTTCCCTGCTCATTCTTACTGAGACTTCCCTCGAGGAGATCTTTCGTCATATAGGAGAGATTCAGCCCGACTTGGTAATCGTTGACTCCATCCAGACAATCCAGACGGAAACGGTGGACAGTTCGCCAGGGTCACTGTCACAGATCCGTGAATGCGCCGCCTCTCTGCTCAAATATGCTAAGACGGCAGGCGGGGTAAGTATCATCCTCATTGGTCATATCACCAAGGAAGGTACGCTGGCAGGTCCCAAGGTACTTGAACATATTGTGGACACCGTATTGCAGTTTGAGGGAGATCAACATTACATGTATCGCATCCTACGTGGTATTAAAAACCGATTCGGTAGTACCAGCGAGTTGGGTATCTATGAGATGCGACATGATGGACTCAGACAAGTGACCAATCCCAGCGAACTACTTCTCAGTGACAATCGTGAGGGACTCTCGGGTGTAGCCATTGCCAGTGCTATTGAGGGTGTTCGTCCGTTCTTGATTGAGACGCAGGCTTTGGTCAGTACAGCTGCCTACGGAACAGCCCAGCGTAGCACTATCGGCTTTGAGGGTAAGCGTCTGAATATGCTCTTGGCTGTGCTGGAGAAGCGTGTTGGGTTTAAGTTGGCACAGAAGGACGTCTTCTTGAATATTGCTGGTGGATTGAAGGTCACCGATCCTGCCCTTGACCTCAGTGTCATTGCCGCTGTGCTGAGCAGTAACGTGGATGCCCCAATCGAAGGTAATGTCTGTATGGCTGGCGAGGTAGGATTGAGTGGTGAAATTCGTCCTGTTGCCCGCATAGAGCAGCGCATAGCCGAGGCACAGAAGCTTGGTTTTAAGCGCATGCTCATTCCTGCTCACAATCTCAAGGGCATTAATCCACACGATTATAAAATCGAACTCGTTCCCATTAAGAAGGTTAGCGAGGCTGTAAGAGAGTTGTTTGGATGAAAAGAATTCTATTCACCCTTTTGTTGTGTATTACCTTTGCAGATGCATGGGCCCAGGAGTTTTCTGTCAGTGATATTCCTGACAGTATCTTCGCGTTGATGCAAGGCAAGTCCTTTGCCTTTGGATGCACCACAAAGCGTGCCGACCTGCGTTATCTAAAGGTGTTACATTACGATGAGCAAGGCAAGGTGCAGAGAGGAGAAATTGTGTGCAACAAGACTATTGCGCAAGACCTCATCGATATTTTTGAGGAACTCTATAGGCAACATTATGTCATTGCCCGGATGAGGCTCATTGATGAGTACGGTGGGGATGACCAAAGAAGCATGACGGCCAACAATACATCGTGCTTCAATTA
>DCIS01000126.1:0-567 GCA_002317475.1 Prevotellaceae bacterium UBA1720
CAGGATGCCGTGCTCAAGATGTTGGCTATGGGTGGTGAGGGTGCACCTGCTGACCGTCTTCGCGACCTGAACATCACGCCTCTCACCATCAGTTATGAATACGATCCCTGTGACTATCTGAAGGCCAAGGAGTTTCAGCAGAAACGTGATAATCCTGCTCATAAGAAGAGCAAGCAGGACGACCTGGACAACATGAAGATCGGTATTTTCGGTGACAAGGGTAGGGTGCACTACGAGGTTTCTCCCTGCATCAACACCTGGATCGACGAGTACGCCGCGCTTCCCAAGACCGAGTTCTACAGCGCTGTGGCACAGCGTATGGACAAGGCCATCCACAGTGGTTATCGCCTCTATCCGGGCAATTATGTTGCCTGCGACCTCCTCAGTGGTACGTCCGAGTTTGCGGATCATTACACCGAGGCCGAGCGTCACACCTTCGAGGCGTATCTCCAGAGTCGCCTGGACCTCATCGATCTTCCTGACAAAGACATTCCCTTCCTGCGCGAGCGCATCCTTACCATGTATGCCAATCCCGTCAGGAACAAGTTGAAGGCAACGACATGAGGG
>DCIS01000126.1:625-1901 GCA_002317475.1 Prevotellaceae bacterium UBA1720
CATATCAAGACGTTGAAAACAAGAACCATACTATTTGCACTGGCCTGTCTGGCTTTCTTTGCCTCCTGCGGCGACGAGGAGCAGGTGTATCCCGACATCGTGACGGAGTTTGTCGACATGAAGGCGGACGGCACCGGCGTGGCACGCAGCATCCTGCTGGACAACGGCACACGCTACGGCATCACCAACCGGATCGGAGATCTCAAGCCTAAGGCAACTTACAGGGTGGTGTGCGGCTTTGTCTCGTGTGATACCCTTGCCACTATCTACCAACTGGAGGGCGTTCACTTGCTCCACGATTCCACCGAGGTGGCTACGACCGACCCAATAGGCGTGCTCAGCGTGTGGCATGCAGGCAGGTTCGTCAATATGCACCTTACCCCCAAGACGCAGGGCGGAGACCAGTACTGGGGTTTCACTGTGGACTCCATCACCGAGCACCATGCTCATGTGTCGCTGCACCATAGTCAGTTGGCTGATCCCACCAGCTACACGAAGGATGTCTATGCATCCCTGCCCGTGGACAGTATCCAGGGCTACAGTCAGGGCGATACCGTGTCGCTCACCATCAACACATTCAAAGGATTTCAGACATGGACAATGAAAAGATAGCCGTACTCGTCTCGGGTGGCGTGGACAGCGCCGTTGTGGTGCACCAGCTCTGCGAACAGGGTTACCATCCCGACCTCTTCTATATCAAGATAGGTATGGAGGGTGAGGATTCTTCGTGTACTGCCGAGGAGGACATCGAACTCTCTACCGCTACGGCACGTAAGTATGGTCTGCACCTCGACGTCATCGACCTACAGAAGGAGTACTGGGAGCAGGTAGTGGGTTATGCCATCGAGCGCGTGAAGAAGGGTCTGACGCCCAATCCCGACGTGATGTGCAACCGTCTCATCAAGTTCGGTGCCTTCGATGCGCAGGTAGGTCATCTTTACGACCGTGTGGCCACGGGTCACTATGCCACTACCGTCGAGGACAGTGAGGGTCGCATCTGGCTGGGTACAGCCAAGGACCCTGTCAAGGACCAGACGGACTTCCTCGCCCAGCTCACCAATCTGCAGTTGCGCCACACCATCTTCCCCATCGGACACATGATGAAGGAGGAGGTGCGCCAGGTAGCTCTGGATGCCAAACTGCCCAGTGCGCGCCGTAAGGACTCGCAGGGTATCTGCTTCCTGGGCAAGATCAACTACAACGATTTCCTCCGTAAGTTCATGGGCGAACAGGAGGGTCGTGTCATTGATATCGAGACGGGAAAGACCGTTGGTAC
>DCIS01000126.1:1980-3472 GCA_002317475.1 Prevotellaceae bacterium UBA1720
GGTCCTTGGTTTGTGGTGAAGAAGAACGTGAAGCGTAACATCATCTTTGTGGCACGTGGTTGGGACACCCAGTTGCAGTATGGTCATGATTTCCGTCTGGCTGACATGCACTTCATTACCGAGAACCCCTGGTCTGCATCTGACCTTGCCGTTCCCGTTCCCATCCAGTTCAAGATACGCCATGTCGACCATTTCATGCAGGGCTTCCTCTCGCAGGACAGTGAGGGTTTCCACGTCCACAGCGATGCTCCCATCCAGGGCATTGCTCCCGGTCAGTTTGGCTGCATCTACGATGCCGATGCTCGCATCTGCTACGGTAGTGGTGAAATCTCCATCTTCAAAGATAAATAAAAGCCCATCCCACCCTTCCCAAAGGGAAGGAGCTTTTATACGACTTTCTGGTGAAGAATCCCAATCAAAAACATCATACATACCCAATGAAAAGAATACTATTCCTTTCCGTTTTCGCGCTTTCATCCCTCTTCTGCCATGCCCAGAGTGAGCTTTATCCCCAGCATTTCGATCTGGAGGAAGTCAACCTGCTTGATGGTCCCCTTAAGACGGCACAGGACCTGAACATCCAGTTCCTGATGAGCTATGACGTGGATCGTCTGCTCACACCCTTCGTACGCCAGGCAGGACTAAGTGCCACCACCAATACCAAGAACAAGTACTACAAGTGGGAGACGAAGCATCCTAACCATGCCAACTGGGGAAGCCCCGATTTCGACCTCAGTGGTCATGTCGGCGGCCATTACATGACGGCTCTTGCTCTCTCCTACGCCTGCTGCCACGACGAGGCACTGAAGGCCAAGATCCTGCAGCGCATCGACTATATCGTCCAGGTGGTCAAGGACTGCCAGGATGCCTACGACAATGATCAGACAGGACTCTACGGTTTCATAGGCGGTCAGCCCATGAATGCCAACTGGCAGAAGCTCTACCAGGGCGATACCGATGGTTTCTGGGACGGTGCCAAACCCGTGCCCTTCTACTGTCAGCACAAGATTCTGGCCGGCCTGCGCGACATCGCCATCTATACCGCTGACAGCGATGACTACCAGCGTGCCACCATCGCCCGCGAGATGTTCCGCAAGATGTGCGACTGGGCACTCAACGTGGTCAGCAAACTCTCGGACGATGCCCTGCAGCGCGTGCTCTGGACGGAGCATGGCGGTATGAACGAGACCATCGCCGATGCCTACAAGCTGTTTGGCGATGCGAAGTACCTCACCGGTGCCAAGCGTTACAGCGACTCGGGCATGGTCAGCGGTATGCAGTCGCTCAACAAGACCTTCCTCAACGGCAAGCACGCCAATACTCAGGTGCCCAAGTATGTGGGCTTCATCCGCATCAACCAGGTCAGCAGCAATGGCACCTCCACCTACCGCACGGCAGCCAAGAACTTCTGGACCGATGTCACCCAGTACCGTACCGTCTGCATCGGTGGTAATTCGGTAGGCGAGCACTTCCTGGGTACCGACAACTGCGA
>DCIS01000126.1:3595-6432 GCA_002317475.1 Prevotellaceae bacterium UBA1720
GATTTCTACGAGGCTGCCATGTACAACCATATCCTCTCCACCCAGGACCCCAAGACGGGTGGCTACGTCTACTTCACGCCCCTTCGTCCACAGTCGTACCGTATATATAGTAAGGTAGACCAGGACATGTGGTGCTGTGTGGGAACAGGTATGGAGAACCATGTCAAGTACGGCCATTTCATCTACACCCACGAGCAGAAGTCCACGGCCAATACCCTCTACGTCAACCTCTTCACTGCCTCTACCCTCAGCAACGAGACCTTCGCCCTGACCCAGGAGACGCAGTTTCCTTACGAGCAGGGCACGAAGATCACCATCGACAAGGATGGCGACTTCACCCTGGCCATCCGTCGCCCCTCATGGGTGGGTGCTGGTTTTGCGGTGAAATACAACGGCACTGACGAGGATGTCTCGGCCACCAAGAACGCTACCTATTTCAAGTTGACGAAGTCCTTCCACAAGGGTGATGTCATCGAGGTGAGCCTGCCCATGGAGATGCGTTATGAGACTTGTCCCAACCTTTCGGACTACATTGCCTTCAAGTACGGTCCCATCCTCATGGGTGCACGCACCACCAAGCAGAAGGCTTCGGATGCCGGCTACCTCAACTATGCCACCCTCACCCACGAATATGCTCAGGGCGAACGTATGGGTCACTCCCCCGGTTGTTACACGGCGAAGTACGATCTCAGCACCATGCCCATGCTCATCGGTGATCGTAAGGAGGTGCTCAGTCGCATCACACCCGTCGAGGGTTCACCCCTCACCTTCACCCTTGATGCCTCACGCAGCGAGGCTACCGCCAGCGACTATGTCTGGAAGGACCTTACCCTCGAGCCCTATTACAGTTTGCATCACAGTCGTGTCAGCAACTACTTCTACCAGGCTACCTACGAGAAGTACATGAACAGTACCTGGGCACAGGCAGAGCGCGAGGTGAAGGCGCTGGAGCAGCGCACCATCGACTTTGTCGACATGGGTAAGCAGCAGTCCGAGGCGGGTGTCGTGACCTATTCGTCCAACTCAACTAAGGGTACCTACAAGGACGAGGACTACCGTGACACGCAGGCTAATGGATGGATGGAGATTATCCTGACGGATACTGTACCCGATGCCAGGAATTTGGCCATCATGCTGCGCTATCAGGCTGATGACAAGGGTCGTAAGTGCAAGATCTATGTCAATGATCATCTGCTCAAGGACTACACTGTGCCCACCAGTGTGCTGGGTGCCAACGGTAATAATTTCTACAACCTCGAACTGCCTCTTGGTCCTCTGGCCTACGACGAGGATGGCGTAACACCGCTCACTCGTTTCGTGGTTCGCATCGTGGCATCCAGCACCACTGCCAATCCCGGTCTCTACTACATCCGTCTGGTGAAGGACAGCGAGGCGGGCCAAAGCAACTACCGCTTCAGGGCAGCAGACTGGGGTTACACAGGCGATGGTGGACGTGTGGCACAGGACAAGATTCAGGTTGATGCCGAGGCTAACACCATCACCCTCACCCAGAGTGGTACGAACAATATCTGTCTGAAGTACGGCAACGCAGATGCCACGCATGAGGTTCCCCTGGAGCAGAAGTATCTTGTGGTTCGCGGAACCAATCTCAGTACCTCTTCCGGTGCCTCCTACCTTTGGTGGCTGAACGGTAAGAACCAGGGTAGCAGCATTGCTCCCACCAAGGCCACCAAACTGAAGGATGGACGTACGCAGATTGTTTGGGATATCACCAAGACCAATGGTCTGGATGCCAATTGCCAGACCGATCCCTGGATCCTCACCACCGCTTACAACTCGGCCAGCACCACGTTCGGTCTCACGGCCACCAAGGCTACCACTCCCGTTGTCATCACCTTCATCGGTTTCCTCAGCGAGGCCCAGTTGGCTGACACCGTGTCAGATGGTGATGCCGTCCTTGCGCCCCAGGTCGGTTCCCTCTCACCTGCTGTCTACACGCTTGGTGGCATCCATCTCGATGCACCCCAGTCGGGTGTGAACATCCTCCGCGATGCCCAGGGCAATATCCGCAAGGTGGTGAAGTAGGATTTCCCAGGCATTCCTAGGTCTTTCCTGGGTGTTCCCAGGTATTCCTAGATCCTTCCTAGGCCAATTCTAATCTTCCTTCCCGTTTCATACGCTGATACTCCTCGTAGCTGACATGTGTCTGTACAGCCTCCTGGTATCGCGTTTCAAACTCCTGCTGCACTCGTTCGCGCTCCTCGGCAATTTGCTTTTGGCGCTCCACGACTTGCTGCGCTTTTCGTACTGGGCTATGTGTCTCGTTACCTGCCCAGAATCGGGCAACGGCCCTCCAGTCGTATATCTTGCGACGGTTGAATTTCCATCCAATGGACTGGTAGTAGTCAAAGAACGTCTCAGCCGAATAGTATGTTTTCAGGGACTGTACATATTCCCTGACTTCCTCTAACGTAGGAATCTCGAATCCTTTTCTCGTGCGCATGCCTTTTTTTGTTTTTGTTCGTTTCTTCTTTTTACTTTCTTCTTTAAGGAAGAGAAAGGGGTGTGGGGGAAGAGGCACCCCTTTCTCTTTTTTTTCTTCTCACTTTGCAAAGTTACGACAAGAAAAATGGGGGGTGCTGTCGTAGACGACCACAGAAAGCGATTTATTAACATCTTTTAAGAAAAAAACTTAGGCATCTACCCAAGTAGTCTCTGATATGAAAACAACAGGTGAATTCGTATTTATTTTGTACAAATATTTTTTTCAAATAAAAACTGAATATTTAGTGTTTTCGGAAATCCCGTTCTCTACCCATAGACCTCTACTTTCTTACGTACTTCACACGTATAAACACCGTACAGCCTACGTACAG
>DCIS01000126.1:6439-7191 GCA_002317475.1 Prevotellaceae bacterium UBA1720
GCCTACGTATAGCCTACGTACATGTACGGTGTTTGTACGGTGTTTATACGGTGTTTATACGTGTAAAGTACGTAGTCTGTACGTAGGCTCGTTGTGATGCATGTATTAACTCCACATGCATCTCTTATAGCTTAAAATGTAAAAAAATTACTTCTGTATTACTTGTAGAACTGGGTGAAGGCCTTGATGCAGAAGGTGTGATCCTGGGTGCTGGCGGTCTCACGACAACTGTGCATGCCGAGGATAGGATTGCCCATGTCCACGCCACGGAGGGGGAGGGAAGAGGCAAGGATATTGCCCAGGGTACTGCCACCTGCTACGTCGCTGTGGTTGACGAAACGCTGGCAGGGAACGCCAGCCTCGGCGCAGATCTCGGAGAAGACAGCGGCTGAGACAGCGTCGCTGGCATACTTCTGTGCGGCATTGAACTTCACCACCGGACCACCTCCCAGGACGGGATGATTCGTGGGATCGTACTTCTCGCCATAGTTGGGATGCCAGGCATGGGCATTGTCTGCCGAGACCATGAAGGCTTGCTCTACGGCACGGAAATAGTCGTCCATGGTGCCACCCTGAGCCAGGATGATGCGCTGCAGAATACTGCTGAGGAAGGGACTGCCGGCACCCTGCTTGGTCTGGCTACCTGTCTCCTCGTTGTCGAAGATGGCCAGCACGCGTGTGGCAGTGAGTGTCTCGTTGGCATTGGCCAGGAGAGCCTCCAGTCCTGCATGTACCATGGAGAGGTCGTCCAG
>DCIS01000126.1:7350-7756 GCA_002317475.1 Prevotellaceae bacterium UBA1720
ATGGGCAGCATATCCTTCTGCTTGCTCAGTTTCACTCCATCGTTGACCTGACGGTTGAAATGGATGGCGAGGTTGGGGATGAGCAGCAAAGGCTTGCGTGCATGCAGCAGACGTGTCTCGGGGTGCAGGGCATCCTTGCCACGCAGGATGACACGACCGGCAAGGCTCAGTGGACGGTCGAACCAGGTGCTCATGATGGGGCCACCATAGACCTCGGTGTTCAGTTTGACAATACCGCCCTCCATCAGCATCTCGGCATTAGGCTTGATACGGAAGGTGGGGGAGTCGCAGTGGGCGGCAATGAGGCGGAAACCTGCCTCGGCCATAGCTGCTGTACCAAGGTGGAAGGCATAGATGCTACTGTCGTTCTTGGTGACGTAGAACTTGCTGCCTGCCTGAATGCCGG
>DCIS01000183.1:0-636 GCA_002317475.1 Prevotellaceae bacterium UBA1720
CAGGTAAAGCTTGCGAAACTTGAATCATTAAAATACAAAAATTCTTTTCATTTTCACGAAGAATTTATTTGTTAGCCATCTCGTAGATTTTGATGATGTCTGCCTTCTTCAAGGTCATAAGTCCGCCGATGGTGATGGTGTCACCTGTAGTGCATTTGTCAGCCATATCTACAATCTCGTCTGCTGTCACCTTACGGCCGATGAGGGTAGGGATGTCTGTTGGCATTCCGATGGAAGAGAAGAACTGCTCCATGGCCTGTATGCCTGCCTCTGATGCCTCCAGCTCTGTCATGCCTGTGGTGTCAACACCCATTACATTCTTCGCAAAGCGTGCAAAACGTGAGATATTCTCGTTGCGTGTGTAGCGTGCCCAACTGCCCCACATAGCGGCAAGTCCTGCACCATGGCTGACATCAAACTTACCTGACAGTTCATGCTCTATGCAATGTGTTGCCCAGTCGCCAGTGGTGCCACAACCGGTGAGGTCGTTGTGTGCCAGTGTGCCTGCCCACATGATGTTTGCCCTTGAGGTATAGTCCGTTGGGTTATCGAGAACCTTGTGTCCCTCTGTCATACAGGTACGCAGTACAGCCTCTGCTACGGCATCTGTCGTCTCCATATCATCGTCCTTGCTGA
>DCIS01000183.1:779-5485 GCA_002317475.1 Prevotellaceae bacterium UBA1720
CCTTCTTCAGCCAACCATCCACTTCATCATTGGTGATAACAGATCCATTGCTCATCTCGCTGCCTGCAGCAGGAATAGTGAGTATACAACCAATAGGCAGATACGCCGTAGCATGATCCTTGTGCTCGTAGAGTGTCCATACGTCACCATCGTAGTAACGACCGGATGATATTGCCTTGCACGAGTCGATGACGCTGCCACCACCTACGGCAAGGAGGAAGTCGATATCCTCTGCCTTGCATAGCTCGATACCTTTGCGAACGAGTGAGAGACGTGGGTTAGGCACTACACCACCAAGCTTTACGTATGCTATCCCTGCCTCTGTAAGGCTTTTCTCTACCTTGCTGAGCAGTCCTGACTTTATGGCGCTCTGTCCACCATAGTGAAGGAGCACCTTCTTACCACCGTATTTCTTTACTAATGAGGCAACCTCATTCTCTGTCTCGCGTCCGAACACCACCTGTGTCGGAGCATAATAGTTAAAATTCTGCATATTAGTATTATTAGAATGTTATTCTTATTTAATGCCATAGGCTGCCCTGCATAAGTTGCTCTATTTCTGGTTAGATAGTGGGGTAGAGGCAAACTCACGTGTACTATGACGCTTCGGCAAGGTTCATAATTGCCCCTTTAGTTGTTATAGGAATGGCGTCATATACACAGGGGCCAGAACGATGTCTTGTTCTTTTGCATAATCCTTGGTGTAAAGCAAGTATTTATTGAGAATACGACCGGAATATGTCTTGCAGAAATCATCCAGAGAGGCATGAGTCTTATACCCTGACGATTTAACCTCTATAGGGCATATCTTGTGACCACGGCTGAGTATAAAGTCTATCTCGAAAAAATGCTTTTCGTCAACTTCGCCGTTCTCAAGTTTTTTGTTCCATGTATGATAGAACAGCTTGTTACCTGAAGCGGTCAACATCTGTGCAATGATATTCTCATAGATATACCCTAAATTGGCAGACAGTTTGTCGCTGAGCAGTTTCTCATATATGATGTTCTCCGTGTAATCCTTGTCCCATAATGCCATAGTGACCATCAGTCCTGTGTCACCAACAAACATTTTGAATTTCTCGAAATTCGCTGTAGTTGACATTCCAACATTCGGATCATTCACATGGTACTGCATATTCACACATTTGCTATCTTCCAGAGCTTTCAGCAATTCAATGCGTTTCTCTTCTTCTACAGCACCTATGTACGTCGTGGGGGTATATCTGTTCTTGTTGCTTGACAAGGCAGCAGGTATAGACATGAACATCTTTGATGCTCTGCCAGTTGGGTCTATCTTCAGGAAATCATCTTCATAGAGTTTTATGATTTTCCTCTTTACTGCATCAACCTTTCCGAAGTTGTTGGTGTCAAGATAAGCATTAATCGCTTGTGGCATGCCACCAACGAGCATGTAAAGCCTGAGATTCCTTTGTGCATCGCGATGTGCTGCCTGAAGCGGGATACGCTTCTCCCAGAAGGTTTTCAGCATAGGAATAGTCACGTCATCACCAAGTGCCCAACGAAACTCTTCATAATCCATCGGATACATTTGTATTTTCTCCTCCTCGCTGGGAATGGTTATGTTCTCAGTATTCTTCTTTATGCTTATTAAGGAGCCTGTTTCGATATAGTCGTATCTGCCATCCTCAACCAAATACTTGATAGCCTGACGGGCATTAGGGCACTTCTGAACTTCGTCAAATATTATAACCGAGTTCCTTACCTCCAGCTTCTTCTTGTATATTGTCTGGAGTGTCAGGAAAATGAAATCAAGGTCCATCAAATCATCAAACAGGGACTTGATATTGCTACCTGCCTTGTTGAAATCAATGATAATATATGACTTGTATTCATTACGGGCAAATTCCTCAACAATCGTTGATTTACCTACTCGTCGTGCACCTTCGATAAGGAGGGCGCTCTTGCCATCATTCTCTTTTTTCCAGGCGAGAATCTTGTCGTATATCTTCCGTTTAAATACTCTTGTAGTCATATCTTTTCTCACATTTATGCAAATGTACTGATAATAATTGAATTACGCAAGAAAGTATTATAAAAAGAGTACCTTACCCCGAAATTTCTAACACAGAATAACGATCTTACCCCAAAATCTAAAAGAAGGGAATTACTCCATTCCCCATTATTTTGTCGCAAGGTTAATCGTATTTTCTTGAAATCGTGCATTATTGCTTATAAATGTGACATTTGGCGCACCCACTTGGCTTAGTCAATTGATTGTATAAGGTGGGTTCTATAAATTCTTCTGCACAATAGTGCGAAGCATCGGCCTAAAGGCACGCTGAGCGCCCACCGATAGAATGTTATTCTTATTCAACTCCAGTTTTCTAATCATCATTGCATCAGTCAACCAGTTTCTTCCATATCCACATCACAACTACTGAGCCAAGCACACAGAAGATAAAATTCTTTACATAACCAGCACCTATGAGATGCACATCAAGCAGCGAACCGATGAATGCACCGGCATAGCTGCCAACGATACCGATAAACAAGTTCAGACAACAGCCCTTGCCCTCACCGCTCATGATGCGGTTGGCAACATATCCCACAAGCAGACCTGTCAATATCGGCCATGCCGTAAATTGTACCAAGTGTTCTAACATATTGATTTATAAGTAAGTGATCAAATTTATTTATACAATGTTTAGTAAGTGACTTTACAGGGTTAGTATGCGTTCATCGAACTCCTGCTTTGAGAGGATGGATGTGCTGCGTACACGTGAGCGATACTGGTAGATGGTGGGGGCTGAGTAGTCCAGGAACTGCGCAATCTTGTTGGTGTCGGTGATGCCCAGACGGATGAGGGCAAAGATGCGTAGTTCGGTGGTGAGGTGCTCGCCCTTCTTGGGAATGAGTTGGCTGTCGGGTTGCAGGATGGCATTGAACTTCTCCACGAAATGAGGGTAGATGTTCAGGAAGGCCGCGTCGAAATCGTTGTAGAAACTCTGCTTTTCCTTGTTGATGTGCGTGATGTTCCTCAGTTCCTTCTGCAGCGCATCATATTGCCCATTGAGTGCCAGTTTCAAGAGCAGTTTGCGCACCTCGTTCGAGCTCTCGATATTGGCACGGCAGCGTTCCAGATAGATGGTGATGTACTGCAATTTCACCCTGTCGGCCTCGGCCAGCGAGGTGTTCAGTTCCTCGAGCATGTGGTTGGCTTGCTCCAGCTGTCGGTTCTTTTCCACCACTTGTCTACGTGCGGCCCTTACCCGCTTGATCTGCAGATACAGATAGGCAGCCAGAGCCGTGATGCAGAGGAAGAGGAGGGAGAAGGTTACGTAGATGACGTTCTGGATAAGGTTGTTTCGCTCCTGCATGCGCTGATAGGACAGGCTGATGATAGGGTAGATGCGTGCCACCTCTATAGAGCGTAGACGTGCGTTGCAGAAGGCAGCATCCTCCAGGGCATGCATCAGATAGCGGTATGAGCGGTCTATGTCCCCCTGCTTGTACAGTTCGTTGGCCAGTTCCAGCAATGCCGTATGCTCCTTCTTGTTCATGCTGATATCGCACATGGCCGTCTGTGCCAGATGTACAATCTCGTTGTCCGTATCCCCCTTTGCCTTGCACACCATGGCCAGGATATAGTGCGTATAGGCCTTCTGGCTGCCTTGAGCATACTTCTCTACACCATGCAGGGCGCTTTCGGCCTTCTGCACCTTGCCTTGAGCCAGATAGTTGTCCGCCTCACACACCTTCAGACTGACGGGATCATGGTCAGTCAGGAGGATAGAGTCGCGGTAGCAACCCGTCATCTCCTTGTACGTAATGCCGGCACGTGGTATCTTTGCCAGGAAGTCAGCCTCCCATCCGTAGGTGGTTCGGCAGGTGTGGTAGTAGCGTACGAGCCCCTCGGGTGTGGTTATGGTGTTGCGAAGCGAGTCCAGCAGATGATGGCAATCCAGATAAGCCCCCATCATACCCAGACAGATGGCTATCTGATTGCTGGCATATTCCGATTGCTCCTTGTCGCCTTGCGTCACGCCCAGTTCCTGCAGACGTATGCCATAGAGCAGTGCCGAATCATTCTGGTACTGGAAGTACTCCTGGTGGATCTGCCTGTATAGCTCTATGCGACTGCTCTCCTCGGTATAGTACAGCACCCTTTTCAGGCTGTCCAGCTTCTTGTCCTTTGCCTCCTCCTGCTGGCTCTTGCGTTCCAACATGCGGTCGAGGTCAGCCAAAGCCTTCTTGCGTGAGATCTGAGCGCTGGAGTGGAGGAATGGCAATAATGCCAGTATGAGAAGTAAGATGCGATTTTTCATGGTGACTTTTTTCGTGTTGAGTGCTATCTTGGGGATAGCTGTTGATGAGTTATTAGTTGGCAATTAGCAGGTAATCAGTTGGTGATTAGTTTGTAATCTGTACAAAGTTAAGCATTTGGATTAGAACGAGCAAGCAATTGGCTGAAAATTTTTGTTTCTGGTTGCATGGGTTTGGTGACTTTGGTTGGTGTAGTGTGTTGCATGGTTGGTGTAGTGTGTTGCAAATTTAGACCTTGCCACAAAGATAGTCAGCAGAGTTTGAGTGTCATCCCATAGCTATCAATGATGGGGTACTTTGAAAGTATGGCAATTTCCATTAGGGGAAATGCCCATCATTTTTTAGAATGGTGATTCTTTCACATCGCACGATGAGACGTAATAAGTCCCCAATTTATAATTTATAATTCAAGTTTCGCAAGC
>DCIS01000018.1 GCA_002317475.1 Prevotellaceae bacterium UBA1720
GCCAGAAAGAGTCATAAGAATGTATATTACGTAATGAACAGTAGATTACTTGCTCAACCTACCAAAGGTAAGGACATAGAGTAGGGAGGTATCATAATACTTGGCCTACTTGGTTTGGTCATTCCGGAGTTGTGGGAAACTGAAGTTGATGCTGTCGACATTGATGGCCCAGATACGTTCTATCTCGAGATGATGGGTCGATGTCCAGTAGAAACTGCGAAGGGTGTCACCGCCGCATTGGCGAAGGGCAGTCTGTAAATTGTAAAGTAAACAGAGCGAATCTTGAAGAGATTTCATTGACTGCCTGTGTCGGCTCTGGCCGTCATCCTATCTCCCCCTCCTTTCGTTAGTGCTTCTGAACATATTCTACATCAAGATTGAGGAGGTCGGATATTGTTGCATCATCAAGCCCTTTTGCTCGCATTCGCGCAATGTTATTTAGGTCTTTACGTTCCTCGCCAATAGCAATGCCTCGTTCCTCGCCAATAGCAATGCCTTCTGCACGACCTTCTGCACGACCAGTCTCAATGACGCTGCGCTGATAGCGGAGGTTCTCCATCATGCGGTCATAGTCCTTACGCTCCTCCTCCGAGAGTTGGTCAATGCGGAGTATCTCGCGTGCCTCAGCCAGACCGGGAGCTGTTGCCGTAACGGGTATCTCGCCTGATTTCAGGAAACTGATCCACTCATCTAGGTGCGTCTTGGCTACCTCGTCAAACTTATCCACGCGCAACAGGTAGTACTCGGGGAAGATGTCTGATGGGGTCTCACAGTTGAAAGCGTTGCGCTGTGCATCGGACAATGTCAGCTCGTCCTTGCTATCGTGCATGCTGATGAAACGGGTCGTACCCCTGTAGGCGTAGTCATCTCCCTGGCCTAAAGAGAAGTATACAATGTTCACCGAGAACACCTTCTTGATGCTCTCGTAGGGCTCGCCTGCCTTCAGGTACTCCGAGATGACCTTGCTCGTTCCGTATGCCATACGGTGGAAGTAATCCAGTTCGCGATTGTTCTGTATCTCGAAGATCACCAGTTCACCATCATCCATTTCAGCAAGTATGTCAACACGATTGAACTTATCGGTTGATGATTCCTGGTTGCCTTCACTCTCCAACAGATTCTTGATTGTCACCTTGCGCTCCAGCAGAGAGGTCAGCAGACCCTCCACTACAACGTAGTCGGCCTTGTTCCTGAGCAGACGCTTTATCGCCCAGTCAAATCGTACCAAATCTCTTGAGTTTGCCATAGTCTACTTCCTTAAAAGGTTGCAATTATGTGGCAAAGATACGCATTCCGTTTCATACCACCAAATTTCTCAGTACAAAATAGAAAATACGACACCCTTCACCATCGGGACTGAGCTAAATCTTCGCAAGTTGTTTTTATATAAGGTAAGGGGTGGTAGACTACTTGCTCAATCTGCCAAAGGAACGGACATGGAGTAGAGGCGTACCATAATACTTGGCCTGTTTGGTCTGGTCATTCCGGAGTTGTGGGAAACTGAAGTTGATGCTGTCGACATTGATGGCCCAGATACGTTCTATCTCGGGATGTTGGGTCGATGTCCAGTAGAAACTTCGAAGGGTGTCACCGCCACATTGGCGAAGGGCAGTTTGAACATCGTCAAAATAGACTGAGCGAATCTTGTAGAACTCTCCGAATGCTGGCAGATAGCCCTTTGTGCCATCAGGAAACCTGAAAGCGTGGGCTATGACGATGGCAGAAGTATCTGGATTGCAGAGAAACTCCTTGTGTGTCTTAGTGTTGTTCTCACCCTGATAGTCGTGCTGAATGATAGATTGGTCGGTATAAGAGGAGTCTGATGAACAGATAGCATCACAAAAGCCAATGCCGCCATACATCACAGAGTCAGCCTGGTTATAGAGTGCCATGCGGAACTGGCATGCAGAATCTACTACGGCTATGGCCTGTGCCTGGTAGAGTGTGTCCCATAGGGCTGCAGGAACCAATCGTCCATCCCAGTCCATAATGTAAACACCTACATGAGCACTGTCAGGCGAGATGGAAAGTGGATGACCTTCGTGCAGACGTGGATAAAGGGATGGGATGGTGGCAGGAGTAGAATTCAAGTGAAGCAAGATGGCAAATCCTGCTATGAGTAACGCCACCCCAGACAATGCCATCAGCCTACGCTGTGTGCGATGGAAATGTGCATATAGTGCATTATGCAAAAGGCGAGCTTTAGCATATCTCCTTGATGGTATGTCTGCCGTGCAACGTTGTATGATGTAGGGTGGGAAAACCTTTGTTTTCGCTTTTTCGTTGATCCACCCCATCAGTCGACCAATGGCATAGAGGTCCGTTTTTTCAGACAATTCACCTTGATTCAACTGTTCGGGAGCAGCAAAATAGGGTGTATATCCTTTGGTGTTGTCGTAGGTGTCTGTATAGCAGAATCCAAGGTCTACCAGTTTTACTTGCTGACCAAGATCCGAGATGAGGATGTTGTCGGGCTTGATGTCAAGATGCAGTACGCGTTGATCATGTAGGTATTGAAGTCCGTCGAGCAGATCCAGTACAATCCTCCTTAATAGTTTTGTGTGTTCTGATGACAGTTGTTTCTTCTCTTCCTGGACGTTTTCCATCCATTGGGATAGTGATCTGCCTTTGACAAAGTCCATGAATATGCTACCTTGTTCGTACAGGCTATATTGTACAAGGATAGGATGTCGGAGCTGACTGCCTACCTCGTATTCTTTCTTCAGACTTATGACATAACGTGGATTATTCGCGTACTCTGGCTTAAGACGCTTCAGAAAGTATAGTTTACCATCTATGCGAACACGATAAGTATTGCATGTGGCTCCTGTCAGGTATAAGCTTTCTTCCTCTTGTATCTGAAGGGGCTCAGTCTGCTCAAAGCTGGACACTTCCATTATTCATTCAATAGTTTAATGGTTGAGATACCACCTTGTTTAGCCGCAGAATATGCTCCAAGGTTGTCTTTTCCTCGTAAAACCTCCTTGACAAGTAAGGGAAAGCCCAGGATGATAGTACTTAAAGAGAGCTGGTCTCCCTTTTGCAATTTGCTGTTGACTGAAGATAAAACTGAAAAACGTTCGTTGCCTTCATATTCCAAAGTTAGTACCCTGTTTGGCTGATAGGTGAGCTCTAATCTGTCGCCTTTTTCAAGGTCTGTCGCGTTAACACAATCTGGTCCATTCTCGAATGCACTGAACATGTCACCCTCAGAGCCATACATACTGCTCCAGTTCTCATACCCAAGGTATTCGGCTATGATATCTAAGGTCGATGTGCGTGGTTCACGATCATCGGGAAAGAAACCAAGCATTCTCTTAATTGTACTGATACCCAATAATTTCCCTGTTTTCTTTTCTATGTCGGCAACGAGATATTTGCAATCATAGGAAGATTGCAGAGAAAGCGCAGATCGTTCTCTGAGTTTGTTAATGATGTTCTGTGTGAGTTTCACGTTGTATATGTTCTTTTTATAGCTTTTTACAAATTTAGTTATATTATTTCATAACAGCAAATAATCGTGCCAATTGTTGACAAATGGGCGAAATGGGCGATAAAAATGCTTATCAAAGAACCTTTTTCTATTTCTTACATAAGAAATGACAAATGACAAACTACCTCAGCCTTCGCATACTGTCGATGGATGAGCCAAGCATGCTGCCTTTCTCTTGGAAACTATAGTTCTAAGAATAGGTGCCTTGAGGTGACCTGGGAGTGAATGATACTATTGTTTGTGGAGTTCTTTAGTCCAGATGGCGTAACCATCGTCAGAACTACTCCACGATGATTACCTGTAACATCCATGAACAACTGGCGCCTGTCTATGAGACGCTGTGCATAGTCCTTGCTTATAGCATATGGCAATTCTGAGAATTTCATCTCGCATAAATGTGTCATTTTGTCAACTCGCTTTATTACCAAATCAACTTGTGCACGTGGACCCTCGGTAGGCGTGTGCCTCCATGCAGATGATTCGGTTGCAATGCCCGAAATGCCAAGGGCATGCTTGATCTGTGGCAGATGACGGAGGCAGAGTTGCTCGAAGCTGAATCCTTCCCATGTGGCTATGGAACGGTCTTGGAAGTGATGTTGCCAGTATTGCTCGTCTCGGCTGTGATTGTTGCGCATGAACCTGAAATAGAATAGAGTATAGAAGTCGCTTAGGCGATAGAGTGTCTGACGACTCACGTTGCCAAACTGCTGATATGAAACAATGAAATCGCAATTTTCAAGGTTGTCTAACATCTTGCTGAGCCCGCCACCTGAGTATCCTGTTGATTCTTCAATTTCAGATCGAGTATAACCTTCACGTTTGGAGTAGAGAAATTCAACAATCCTTATGTATCTGTCTGCTTTTTTGAATAAAGCACTATATAGTTCGTTGAATTCATCTGTAAGATCGCCTCCGGTCTGGAACAGCAGGTTATCCACGTTCTGTACAAACGAGAGGTACGGACGCAAGAGGCTGAGGTAATATGGCACACCGCCAAATACCATGTAGCATTGTATGATGGTATAGTCGTCCCAACTAAATCCGTGTGCCTGAAGATATTGGCGGCACTCGCCTAGATAGAATGGTCTGATGTAAAGTCGATGTGTAATACGGTTGTGAAGACCACCCTGATTTTCTTCCATCTTTTCCCTCATCCAGGACGTGGCACTTCCACATGCAATGAATACTATGTCATCTCTGTTCTGAACCCAATTTGCCCAGAAATATTCCAGTTCATCTACCAGTTCGCTACCATGTGTGTCTGCCCATGGTAGTTCGTCAAAGAACAGAACTTTGCGTTGGTCGTGACAGTTTTCAAGATATTTTTGCAACTGTACAAAAGCCTCATGCCAATTTGAGAGCAGTGGAATGTCTGTTTTTCCGGAGAAGCGGATCAGAGCTTCACGAAAGTTTGACAGTTGCGTTGGCTTGTTCTTCCTATGTGCACCAACAAAGTGAAAACTATATCTGTCATTAAAGAAACTGCGTACGAGGAATGTCTTTCCAACTCGTCTTCTGCCTTTTAGAATAATCAGTTCCGACCGATTGGATTGCACGGCCCACTCCAGTTCATGCAATTCTTTTTCCCGACCAATAATCTTTTCAAGTGCCATATCTGTTGACGTTAATATTTGTACGTTGCAAAGATAGAAAACAAATGAAGAAGTTGCAAGCAAATAACCCTAATTTTGTCCGTAAGTGTTGTTTTTGACCAATATGTGGATGAAAACAAGGTGATTTTTGTCCGTAAGTGGTATTTTTGACCCACTTGTGGACAAAAATGAGCAACCTTTACTTGCAGAGCTTGCAACCTTCACACTTGTTCAGCTCGCCACGGAAGCGCTTGTCCACAAGGTAGTGGAGGCGGTCACGGAGGGCTTCGAGTTGGATGGTGTGGAGAACATCGCTGGCAAAGGCGAACTTGAGGAGCATGCGAGCCTCCTCTAGGGGTATACCGCGCTGGCGCATGTAGAAGAGGGCCTGGTCGCCAAGCTGACCAACGGTGCTGCCGTGGCTACACTTGACATCATCGGCATAGATCTCGAGCATAGGCTGGGTGTACATACGTGCCTCCTTGCTGCCAACGAGGTTGGCATTGGTTTCCTGCGAGGTGGTTTTCTGGGCTCCCTCGCGCACTAGAACGCGGCCGGCAAAGGCACAGGTGGCCTGGTCGTCCAAGACGTACTTATAGAGCTCGTGACTCTGACAGTTGGCGGCACGGTGGTCGATGAGGGTGTTGTTGTCCACGCGCTGCTGCTTGTCAGCTATGACAAGGCCATTGAGTGTGGTCTCTGCGTACTCACCGGAGAGGGTGAGGTCGGTACGATTGCGCGTGATTCCGTTGTGCAGGGTGATGCTATCGAGTACGGCGGTGCTGTAGCGAGCCTGATCGGCGTAGAGATTGCTGAAACGGTGATTCTTGGTGTGTGTCTCCTCAAGTTCGTAGAGTTCGAGATGTGCATTCTCGCCCACGAAGACCTCCGTGACCTGGGTGGTGAGGAAGTCGCGGTCATCGACAGCATGATCGCAGAAGAGGAGCTTGGCTTGTGCGCCCTCCTCGAGGATGACGAGGACACGACGGTTGACCATCAGATCGACATCGCTGCGCAGGATATTGACTACCTGAATGGGGCGTTCCACGATGATGCCTTTGGGGACGTAGACCAGCAGTCCGTCTTGTACCAGCATGGTGTTGAGGGCGTTGATGGCATCCTTGTGTGTACGAGCCAGCGTACCATAGTATTTCTCTATGAGATCAGCATGCTGCTCGGCTGCCTCCTTCAGTGAACCCACGATGACGCCTTCGGGCAGGGCAACACTGGGCTTTGCCTTCTCGTTGAACTGGTCATTGATCATGAAATAGAGCGAGGTGCTGAGATTGGGCACGTCACACTTGAAGGCGTCATAGGGATTGACGGGTATGTGGAGGCGGTTGAGGTTCAGTCCGTAGTTGGGAGCGAAGGCCTCAGCCACATCGGTATACTTGTAGCGCTCCACCTTGCGGGTAGGGAACCCTTGGCGCAGGAAGTCCTCGAAGGCTTGCTGGCGAAGGGCATTGAGAGCAGGTGCCGAATGGTGGCAAAGCATCTCACGGCATTGCTGGTAGAGCTCTATATACTGCTGTTCGGCACTCATAGTCCTTCCTCCTCTTTTATCCAGTCAAAGCCACGCTTGTCGATTTCGAGGGCCAACTCGGGACCTCCGGTCTTGATGATACGACCATCGATGAGGACGTGGATGATATCGGGCTTGAGATAGTCCAAAAGGCGCTGGTAGTGGGTGATGACCATGGCGCTAGTCTCGGGGGTACGGAGTTTGTTGAAACCTTCGGCCACGATACGCAGGGCATCGACGTCCAGGCCAGAGTCGGTCTCGTCGAGGATGCTGAAGGTGGGTTCGAGCATGGCCATCTGGAAGATCTCGTTGCGCTTCTTCTCACCACCCGAGAAGCCTTCGTTGACGGAACGGTTGGCCAGCTTGCTGTCCAGTTCGACAATCTTACGCTTCTCGCGCATCAGTTTCAGAAAATCACCGGCAGCCAGAGGTTCGAGTCCTTGGTGCTTGCGCTTGGCGTTGAGGGCTGCGCGCATGAAGTTGACCATGGATACACCGGGTATCTCCACGGGTTGCTGGAAGGAGAGGAAGATGCCCTCGTGGGCACGCTCCTCGGGAGTCATCTCGAGCAGGTTCTTGCCGTTGTAGATAATCTCACCCTCAGTCACCTCATAGGCAGGATTGCCCACGATGACGTTGCTCAGGGTTGACTTACCCGCACCATTGGTGCCCATTACGGCATGCAACTCGCCATCATTGACGGTGAGGTTGATGCCCTTTAATATCTCTTTGCCATTTACACTGGCATGTAAATTCTTGATCTGTAACATAAGTCTAACCAAGCTAAATATGTTTTAGGGTGTCAAATGTAACCCACATCCCTCCCTTGGGAGGGCTTGGGTGGGCTTTATCCGACCGACCCTTCTAGGCTAACGCCTAATAGTTTTTGTGCCTCTACGGCGAACTCCATGGGGAGCTTGTTGATGACCTCCTTGGCATATCCGTTGACGATAAGGCTCACGGCCTCCTCGGTGGGTATGCCACGCTGGTTGCAGTAGAAGAGTTGTTCCTCGCTGATCTTCGAGGTAGTGGCCTCGTGCTCGACGATGGCCGTGTCGTTGTGAACATCCATGTAGGGGAAGGTGTGCGCACCACAGGTGCTGCCTAGGAGGAGTGAGTCGCACGAGGAGTAGTTACGTGCATTCTCGGCCTTTGTGCCTACCTTGACCAGTCCACGGTAGGAGTTCTGGGACTTGCCGGCAGAGATACCCTTGGAGATGATGGTGGATTTGGTGTCACGACCGATGTGTATCATCTTCGTGCCGGTATCAGCTTGCTGATAGTTGTTGGTGACGGCTACGGAGTAGAACTCGGCCTGACTTCCATCTCCCTGGAGGACGCAAGAAGGGTACTTCCAGGTGATGGCACTACCCGTCTCGACCTGTGTCCACGAAAGGCGACTGTTCCGGCCGCGCAGATGGCCGCGCTTTGTCACCAGGTTGAGCACGCCACCCTTGCCCTCGGCATCACCTGGATACCAGTTCTGCACGGTGGAGTACTTGACCTCGGCATTCTCCATCACCACGATCTCGACGATGGCGGCATGAAGCTGATTCTCGTCGCGCATAGGGGCCGTACATCCCTCGAGATAAGAGACGTAGGCATCATCATCGCAAATGATGAGGGTACGCTCGAACTGTCCTGTGCCGCGCGCATTGATGCGGAAATAGGTGGAAAGCTCCATGGGGCAACGTACGCCCTTGGGGATGTAGACAAACGAACCATCGCTGAAGACGGCTGAGTTGAGTGCCGCGAAATAGTTGTCGCGATAGGGCACCACGCTACCCAGGTACTGACGCACGAGGTCGGGATGCTCGCGTACAGCCTCGCTGATGGAGCAGAAGATGATACCCTTCTCCTGAAGTTTTTCGCGGAAGGTGGTCTTCACGCTGACCGAGTCCATAACGGCATCAACGGCCGTTCCGCTTAGGGCCAGACGCTCCTCGAGGGGGATGCCCAGTTTGTCGAAGGTCTTCATCAACTCAGGGTCAATCTCTTTGGGCTTGCCGTCATCCGCCTTCTTCTGGGTAGGGTCGGCATAGTAGGAGATGGCCTGATAGTCGATCTCGGGCATCTGCAGGTGGCCCCATGAGGGCTGCTCCTGCGTAAGCCAGTAGTGATAGGCCTTCAAGCGAAAATCAAGGAGCCACGATGGTTCGCCTTTCTTCTCTGAGATGAGACGGACAACTGCCTCTGAGAGCCCCTTGTCTATGATGTCTGTCTGCACGTCGGTAGTGAAGCCGTACTCGTACTTCTTCTCCGCTACCTCACGTACAAAACTATTCTTTTCTTCCATTGAATTCTAATTGTGAGCAGGATTACGCTGTCTGCTTGTAGGCATCTACAAAGGACTCGAAGAAGGCCTTCATAAAGGCTACGCAGAAGGAACAGTCGACCGTCTCAGGACTGATGATGCCTGCAAAGATCAAGGCATTGACCACCAACATGGTGAGCAGGAAATACTTAATGAAGCCAATGAGGGCTCCAGCCAGCGAATTGACCTTGCCAATGATGGGTAATGCCTCGAGGATATGGGTGAGCAAGTTGCCCACCATGCCCAACCCCACAGGGACAGCAATCCAGATGAGCACAAAGGCGATGAGAGATGCTATGTTGACATTGCCCCCAAAGGAGGGTGCCAACCAGGCACCCACCACACTGTAGAGCATATAGGCTACGATGAGGCCTGCAAAGAAGCCTGCAAAGGAGCATACTGTGCCGACAAATCCCTTCTTCCAACCGATAATCGTACCCAGAATGAGTACCAAAGGTACAATAATGTCAAAAGCGTTCATTCAAAAACGGACTGATGTGTGTATCAGTATGTGAGCCAATGACTTAGAGCTTGGCCTTAACCTCAATCTCCTGGAAGGTCTCGAGGATATCGCCCTCACGCAGGTCGTTGTAGTTGACCAGTGAGATACCGCACTCGAAGTTGGTGGTAACCTCCTTGACATCGTCCTTGAAACGCTTCAGGGCATTGATAGCACCGGTGAAGACCACGATACCATCTCGTACGACACGAGCCTTGTTCGAACGGCTGACCTTTCCGTCGATGACGTATGCACCGGCAACGGTACCCACCTTGGAGATGTGGTAAACCTGGCGAACCTCCACCTGAGCGGTAACCTCCTCCTTGATCTCGGGAGAAAGCATACCTTCCATAGCGTCCTTCAACTCCTCGATGGCATCGTAGATGACGCTGTAGAGACGGATGTCGACACCCTCCTGCTCGGCCAGACGACGTGCCTGGGCAGAGGGACGAACCTGGAAACCGACAATGATGGCATCGGATGCAGCAGCCAGGGTAACATCGCTCTCGCTGATCTGACCAACGGCCTTGTAAATGACGTTGACCTGAATCTTCTCAGTAGAGAGTTTCTCGAAGCTATCCTTCAGTGCCTCGATTGAACCATCCACGTCACCCTTGACAATGACGTTGAGCTCCTTAAAGTCACCCAGAGCGATACGACGACCAATTTCATCGAGGGTCAGACGAGTCTGAGTACGCAAGCCCTGCTCACGTTGGAGCTGAGTGCGCTTGTTGGCTATCTCGCGAGCCTCCTGGTCGGTATCCATCACATGGAAGGTATCACCGGCAGTAGGAGCGCCGTTGAGACCCAGTACGGTAGCAGCCTGTGCGGGACCGATCTCCTGTACGCGATGACCACGCTCGTCGAACATAGCCTTCACACGACCGAAGTTGGTGCCGGCCAGCATGATGTCACCCTGATGCAGGGTACCATTGCTACACATCACAGTTGCTACATAGCCACGACCCTTGTCCAATGAAGACTCGATGATAGAACCGGTAGCCTTGCGGTTGGGATTAGCCTTGAGGTCGAGCATCTCAGCCTCCAGAAGCACCTTCTCCAAGAGTTCCTCTACACCGGTACCCTTCTTGGCACTGATATCCTGGCTCTGGTACTTACCGCCCCACTCCTCGACGAGGTAGTTCATGGCAGCCAGTCCTTCCTTGATCTTGTCAGGGTTAGCTGCGGGTTTATCTATCTTGTTGATAGCAAATACAATAGGTACGTTGGCAGCTGCAGCATGAGCAATAGCCTCCTTGGTCTGGGGCATGATGTCATCATCGGCAGCAACGATGATAATAGCGATGTCGGTGACCTGGGCACCACGAGCACGCATGGCGGTGAAGGCCTCGTGACCAGGAGTGTCAAGGAATGTAACATGACGTCCATCCTGTAGGGTGACGTTGTAGGCACCGATGTGCTGGGTAATACCTCCGGCCTCACCCGCGATGACGTTGGTCTGGCGGATGTAGTCGAGCAATGAAGTCTTACCATGGTCGACATGACCCATAACGGTCACGATGGGAGCACGTGGAAGGAGGTCTTCCTCGTCGTCCTCCACCTCGGTTACGGCCTCGCTAACCTCAGCACTGACATATTCGGTGGTGAAACCAAACTCCTCGGCTACGAGGTTGATGGTCTCGGCATCCAGACGCTGGTTGATGCTGACCATGATGCCGATGCTCATGCAGGTACCGATGACCTGGGTCACGGGAATGTTCATCATGGTAGCCAATTCGTTGGCGGTAACGAACTCCGTGAGTTTCAGTATCTTGCTCTCTGCTGCCTCGTTCTCCATGGCCTCCTCCATACCTTGGCGGATGGCATCACGTTTCTCGCGGCGATACTTGGCACCCTTGCCCATCTTTGATCCCTTGCTGGTCAGACGTGCCAAGGTCTCGCGTACCTGCTTTGCTACGTCTTCTTCGCTTACCTCGGGCTGAGAGAGTTGCTGGCGAGGCTGGTTCTTCTGCTTGTTCTTCTTGCCTTGCCCCTGCTGGTTATTCTGGCCACCATTCTTCTGATTCTGGTTGTTCTGGCCATTGCCGCCATTCTGCTTCTTACCCTGGCCACCTTGCTGAACCTGCTTGCCAACGGCATTGACGTCTACACGCTCCTTGCCGATACGTACGCGCTTCTTGCGCTCACCATTCTGCTGGTTTTGCTGGTTTTGCTGTTGAGCACGGTCTTCACGTTCGCGGCGCTTCTCCTCCTTGCTCTTCTTCTTGGGGCGGGTGCTCTGGTTGAGGGACGAAAGGTCCACCTTACCCATCACCTTGAACTCCTGAATGGGCTGCTCGGGACGGTTGAGACGGAATACACCATCTACCTCCTCGCCGATACCGGGTTTCTCGGACTTTCTGGCGGGAACATCCTCTGCAATGGGTTCTGCCTTGGGAGCAGGAGCCTCAGCCTTGGGTGCCTCTACCTTGGGAGCAACTGGCTCAGTCTTAGGAGCCTCTACCTTGGGTGCTTCTACCTTAACCTCAGGTTTGGGAGCTTCTGCCTTGGGTGCTTCAATCTTCACTTCAGCCTTGGGGGCCTCTGTCTTGGGTGCTTCCTCCTTTGGTGTCTCTGCCTTGGGTGCGGTATGACCTGCGTTCAGGTCTATCTTGCCCAGAACCTTGGGCTTGTTGATGGTGGGAACCTCAACCTTGATCTCAGCATGCTTAGCTTCGCGGTTCTCCTTCTTCTGAGCCTGCTGCTTGAGGACCTGATCTGCCTCTTTGCGCAGGCCCTTGTCCTTGTTGAATTCCTGAAGCAATACCTCGTACTGCTCCTCGGTTATCTTGGAGTTGGGATTTGCCTCAACATCAGTGTATCCTTTCTTCTGAAGAAATTCTACTGCCGTCTGCAAACCCACATTGCACTCCTTAGTTGCTTTATTTAATCTTATACTCATCTATGTGTTCTACGATTTTGACGATTTGACGAATTTCGATTGACTTGCCCTATGACAAAGTGTAGGATTACTGCTCAAACTCCTCTGCCAGAATGTTCAGCACCTCATCAACGGTCTCCTCTTCGAGGTCAGCCTTCTGAATGAGGAAGTCACGGGGAGCACCCAGTACATCGCGTGCTGTCTCAAGACCTAGTTTCTTGAGTTCGGCGATGATCCAAGGTTCAATAGCGTCGGTGAACTCGTCCAAGCTTACGTCGTCGGTGTCCTCATCTTCCTGTACTTCACGGAATACGTCGATGGTATAGTCGGTCAGCATGCTGGCCAACTTGATGTTCAGACCACCCTTACCGATAGCCAGACTTACCTGGTCGGGATCGAGGTAGACGTTTGCCTTGTGCTCATCCTCGAGCAACTCAACGCTGTTGACGCGTGCAGGGCTCAGGGCACGGGTGATGAAGAGCTTGATGTTTGGGGTGTAGTTGACTACGTCGATATTCTCGCCACGCAACTCGCGAACGATGCCGTGTACACGGCTACCCTTTACACCGACACATGCTCCTACGGGGTCGATGCGCTCATCGTAGCTTTCTACGGCAATCTTGGCACGCTCACCGGGGATGCGGGCAATCTTACGAACGGTGATCAGACCGTCGTTGATCTCGGGAACCTCGTTCTCCAGGAGACGTTGCATGAAGACGGGACTAGTACGGCTGAGGATGATTTTGGGATTACCTGTGGTGTTGTCTACACTTGCCACGATGGCACGTGCGTTCTCACCCTTACGGAAGAAGTCACCGGGAATCTGCTCGGTACGGGGAAGGAGCAGTTCGTTGCCCTCGTCGTCAACGAGGAGTGTCTCACGCTTCCAGGTCTGGTATACCTCAGCGCTGACGATCTCGCCTACACGGTCCTTGTACTGGTTGTAGAGGGTGTCATGCTCCAACTCAAGGATGCGGCTTGCAAGGGTCTGACGGAGAGTCAGAATAGCACGACGACCGAAGTCGCTGAACTTTACCTGTTCGGTCACGTCCTCACCTACCTCGTAGTCCTCCTCAACCTGCTGAGCCTCACTCAGTGAGATCTCGCGATTGGGATCTTTCACCTCGCCGTCAGGAACAACGACACGGTTGCGGTAGATCTCGAAGTCGCCCTTGTCGGGGTTAACGATTACATCGTAGTTTTCGTCGGTACCATAGGTACGGGCGATAACGGTACGGAAGCACTCCTCAAGTACACCGACCAAAGTGGCGCGGTCAATGTTCTTGTCTTCCTTGAATTCCTTGAATGAGTCAATCAGGCTCACTACGGGTTCTGTTTTCTTTGTTGCCATTTGTATATGTTTTTGTTTTATTTCATCTTAATGAGGTACTTAGTCCATGCCACTTCCTCAAAGGAGAGGTTCAGTTCCACCTCAACGTTCTTGGGGCGCTTGGCGCCTTCGGGCTTAACCTTCTGTGTGGTGAGCATAGTGAAACCTTCCTCGGTCACGTCGGTCAGGGTGCCCTGATATTTCTTGCCGTCCTTCAGTTGGGTCTCCACGGTCTTGCCTACATGGATCTCGTACTGGCGATGTACGCGGAAGGGCTGACCCAACCCTGCACTACCAACCTCCAGTTCGTAATCTTCCTCCTCACGGCTGAGATGTTCCTCAATGTAGCGGCTCAGTTCGGCGCAGTCTTCAATCCATACGCCGTCAGCATGGTCAATCACTACTACGATGCTGTCGTCAGCACTCACCGTAAGGTCAACGAGGAAATAGTCGGTCTTTGCCAACCACTCGTCTACAATTTTCTCCAGATTTTTTTTATCTATCATATTCAGGTTTATGAATGAATATATCTTCTGTCTGATGTTGAAATAATTGTCTGCCAAAAGTATGGGGTTTGTGGCACCCATCTATAACAAAGTGAGGAACTCTTTCGGGCTCCTCACTTCATCTAGGTGCAAAGGTAGTTAAAATCTACGTTCACGCCAAATACTCGACACATTTTTTCACGATTTTCTAGTAAATAAGGTATGAAGGCATGTAAAAACAGCCTTTATGACCTGTTTTTTGTGTTATTGGGCCAATGAATCAGACATCTCGGGAGATGCCTCGTCAAGGCTTCCCGTTGTAATTTCGGTGGAGTCGGCATCCTGATCGTCAGCAGGGGCAGACTTGCCCATCCAACCCAGGAATAGCAGGACGACCAGCATTACGACTACGGCCATTCCCATCACACCATACATCACGGCGCGGTTTGTGTTGTTTGCATTATGTCTCATAAGAATTGGAAATTATAGTTTCTTCGGTGTTTCGTCTTTTTGATGTTACGATGCTTCTTCCTCTCAAGGCTCCAGTATCTTAAAGTAAGTTTTTTCGTCTTTGAGGATTTCAAAAGCTTTGTCCATGCATTTGTCACCTACCAGCTGTTGGCGAATGGCTCCCTTTCGATGATAGTAGCGACATACCAGTTCGTCGAGCAGATAGCGCTCGATATGCTTGCGCAAACGGTACATGTCGCTGGTGACGTCTGTTGTGAGTTTGGCCTTCAGAGCATCGTATTCGGATTGGATCATTTCCATGTAGTCTTCGCGCTCAGCCACATCCTTCAACAGTTTCATCACCTCATCGCTACGACGGTTGTAAGTAAAGTTCTGCTCCTTGATAAACTGGACAAAAGCATCATACTCCTCGTCTGTCAGTTTGGCCTCTCCTGGTTGCCCGAATGATGGGTGCTCGCTGACGTATTTTGTACAGAAATCAAAGAGGGCATCGCTGGGAGCAAGGTCATAGACCATGGTGGGCAGCGTATCGGGAGTAAGGAGGATGTCGGGTTTGATGCCTCCGCCATCGCGTACCTCACGGCCTTTTCGGGTGTGGAAGAGTGTGGTCAGACTATCGGGTAGGGTACGGGCTGAACCATCCTCGTTGAGGTGACGGTAATCGTAGGCCTGAATACAGCGTCCACTAGGAATGTAGTAACGGCCTGTGGTAATCTTCATATTGCCTCCATAGGGCAATTCGCGAATATTCTGCACTAGACCTTTTCCATAGGTTCGCGCACCGATGATGACGGCACGGTCAAAGTCCTGCAACGAACCACTCAGAATTTCTGCTGCCGAGGCACTACCACCGTCAACCAGGACGGCTAAAGGCATCACCGTATCTACGGGTTCCATGCGGGTGTAGTACTCATGGTTCATGCTGTTCATTTTACCCTTGGTGTAGACAATCTTTTTTCCCTTGGGCAGGAAAAGGTTAGCAATGTCCACAGATTCGTCCAACGAACCGCCAGGATTATCTCTCAGATCCAAAATGAGGCTTTTGGCACCTTGTTGCTTTAGGTCAAGTACGGCAGCACGCATCTGCTGGGCGTCGCCCTCGTTGAAACCTGTCAACATGATATAGCCGATGTTACCCTCCATTATGCCGTAGTAGGGCAAGTGAGGGATGGAGATAGTCTCGCGAGTGATGGTCATGGTTCGCTGTTTTTTCTCTCCGGGACGCTGAATCTTCAGCCGGAAGGTGGTACCGGCCTCTCCACGTAAGAGGTTGGTCACCTTGTCGCTTGGCATACCTTCAATGTCCTTGTCACCGATGGTCATGATGATGTCACCTGGCAACAGACCTGCCTTCATACTGGGTGTGTTTTCGTAGGGCTCGCTGATGACTACTCGTTTCAAGCCTTTGTGATAACGAATCACAGCACCTATTCCGGCATACTTTCCTTGGGCCATTTCCATCAGTTCGTCGTCGTCCTGAGGGTAATAGGTGGTATAGGGATCTACACGATTCAGCATCGCATTGATGCCCCATTCCATAACTGTGTCAGCGCTTAGGCTATCTACATAATAGGTGTCTAGAATACGGTAAATCTCATTAAAAACCTCCAGGTTCCTTGAGATGGTACTATTGTGGTTTTCTGCCTTCTGTGCATTTGCTACAAAAGCGGAGCAAAGCGTCAGCAGTATGGCTAATGTTTTCTTCATCGTCTATGTTTTTTCCTCTTCAATGCTTTTTGTTTGCCTCCTCTTTTTAAGGTCTGGCAAGAATCATCGCAGTCTGTTTCCTGATTTCTTCCCATGTTTCTTCGCTCAACCGTGTGCCGACAACTTGTATGGCCTGTCCAGCCAGAAGGGTGCCACACTTCAGACATGACTCAAGTGGTGCTCCCTGACTGTAGGCATAGAGGAAACCTCCAGCGAAGAAATCACCCGCTGCGGTGGTGTCGACTACAGAGACCTTGTTAGATGGTACGATTGTCTTTTCGCCTTTGCTCATCACACAGCTGCCTTGTCCGCCAAGTTTTACTACGGCAATGCTTGCCATCTTGGCCATTGCTTGCAAGGCGCAGTCAGAATCTGCCAGACCGGTGAAGGCCTCGCTCTCTTCCTGATTGGCAAAGATGATGTCCACATATTCCCTGACCAGATGATGCATAAAATCAAGGTTCTCGCGTACAATATTAAAACTTGCCAAGTCGATACTAATCAGCTGACCTGCATCTTTTGCCACTTGGGCGATGCGCTCTATTAGTTCATGATTCTGAACAAGGTAACCTTCGAGATGAAGCAGATTGTAGCCTTCAAACCATTCCTGCTTAACATCCTCTGCCTTCATGCTCGCAGCTGCGCCAAGATGGGTGGCAAAGGTTCGTTCGCCATCCTTCGAAATGAACGTGTTGGCTATTCCTGAGGCTTCATTGCCGTAAAGGAGTATGGCGTTGATACCACATTGCTTACAGTTCTCGGCAAAGAACTGACCGGTTTTGTCATGGCCTATCTTGCCGATAAATCCTGGATTGGCGTGAAGGTTGGCCAGTGCAAGTATTGTGTTTCCTGCTGATCCACCTGTAGTCATAGCGGGGTGGAGTGTGTCAAGAAGAACGGAAATCTTGGCATGTTTGGCATCGTCAATGAGGAACATGCCTCCACGTTGCAAACCAAGTTCCTTTAGTACCGAATCATCTTCCAATCGCACTAAAACATCTACCAAAGCATTGCCGATTCCTGCAATTTTCATCTTTTTTCTGCAATTTTTTTGCAAAGATATTGCATAATTCCGAAAAAACCTCTACTTTTGCATCGCAATTGAGAAAAAAACTCAAAAAACGGTGACAGAGGTCACTAAAAGACTGCTTCAGTAGCTCAGTTGGTTAGAGCACATGACTGTTAATCATGGGGTCGTTGGTTCAAGCCCATCCTGAAGCGCAAGAGAGAATCCTTTTAGGGGTTCTCTCTTTTTGCAAAATATAGTTGGGAAAACAAACCCGTTTGAGTTGTCTCAAACGGGTTCATATATCTTTTACAGCGTTACGCCGTCCTTCCAAATGGCGATGGGATGCGAACTAAGTCGCTCTCCTTTGGCGGGCTGCCCGTTTGCCGTAGCAATCACGAGTGCCAGGAATTGGTCCAATAGTTGGGGCATGGTAATACCATCAAGCAAATCTCCTGCGTTGAAGTCCATCCAATGTGGTTTTCGCTGATAGAGATTAGTGTTGGTGGAAACCTTCAAAGTAGGGACACAGGTAGAGAATGGTGTGCCACGACCCGTGGTAAAGAGTACAATCTGACAACCAGCTGCTGCTAAGGCTGTTGCGGCCACGAGATCGTTGCCTGGTGCCTCAAGTAGGGTAAGTCCGGGTTGGCGAAGACGTTGGGCATAACGGATGACATCTGTAACGATAGCACTACCTCCCTTTTGTATGCAACCTAAGGATTTTTCTTCCAGCGTCGTAATGCCTCCATCGTGGTTTCCTGGTGAAGGGTTCTCGCCAACAGGTTGGTTATGGTTGACGAAATACTGTTTAAAATCATTGATGAGATCAACTAGCTTGTCAAAATTCTTCTTGTTGACACAGCGGGACATCAACAAACGCTCTGCTCCAAACATCTCGGGAACCTCGGTCAAAACCATGTATGCACCGAGAGGAGCAAGAAGGTCTGTGAGTTTACCGAGTAGGGGATTGGCGGTTAAGCCAGAGAAGGCGTCGCTGCCACCGCATTTTAGTCCGATACGTAATTTGGAGAGCGGGCAGGCTGTACGCTTGTCATCCTTCATGTTGTCTGCTAACTCACAGAGTTGCTGATGGATAGCCTCTTGCTCATCATCAACCTTTTGGGTCTCAATGTAGCGAATTCGTTGAGTAGGTGGTAACTGTTCCTTTAAGGCTGAAACCTGATTGTTCTCACAACCCAATCCAATGAAGAGTACACCACCCGCATTGGGATGCTGTGCAAGAGCTAAAAGCAAGGATGCTGTGCGTTGATGGTCATCACCCAACTGCGAACAACCATAAGTGTGGCTGAGTACACGTACCACCAAGTTACTCTCTATGGCAAAGGCACGTCCAACTTCTTCGCTAAGGGATGCAACGCAACCCACGGTGGGTATAATCCACAATTCGTTTCGCACACCAACCTCACCATTCTCTCGGACGTAACCCATAAAGGTTGCTTTTGGATATGCGTGATTGTGTGATTCTGAGTCTAATAGGGGTGCGTATTCGTATTCATCGTGTAGGGGAATGTCGCTACGCAGGTTGTGACTGTGCACCCATTCGCCAGCCTTGATGTCACATTTGGCACGTCCAATGGGATGCCCATACTTGATGATTTGCTCGCCTTCAGAAATGTCCCTCAATGCTCGCTTGTGTCCAACGGGGATATTACCCTCTACCTGAAGGAGTACTTCTACGTTATCTTTCTCGTGAATAATCATGCTTCAAGTCTAATGTTGGCATGTAGGCCTTTTGACAATCTGATGGGCATCTCTCCCTTTAAGTCGAAATATCGTTGAATGGGAGGGAGAAGGCGTGCCTTGCATTTGGAAATGGCATTCAGACGAATGGAAATCAGTCGGTGATGCAAGAAGGGGTTGAGGAAACGGTCAGTAACATCAGCGATATATGACTCCAGATCGTCTTGTTGCAATCCTAATGGGAGTAGGGTCGGAAGCAACTCCTCCTTCATCATTTCCTGAAGGAAAACTGAGAGTTTGGGGTGAACCAAGCAGTCGCGTACAGTCTCAAGACCCATCTCAGAACCTATAGCTGCCATCACGGTATGAGGAGCATTCAAGAGGGTCAGTTTGCGCTCGTGATAGGGTGCTTCGTCCTTTACCCAAAGCACATTAAGACCGGCTTTTTGCAAGGGAAGTTCTTGCTCGATACTCTCGGGAGCCTCGATGACCCAAAGGTGGTAAGGCTCTGCCTTGACAAAGATATTCTCTTTGCCTTCAGTACGTTCCTGCAACTGCTCAAGTTCCTCAGGAGTAGGTTTTCCTGATACGATACGGTCAACCAACGTGCTATAAACGGGACAATAATCCTTGACCCACTCGGCAAATGCATCCTCCAATTGCCACAGTTCGATGTATTCCTTGATGCATTTGCGCAACTCTACACCATTGTGTAGAATCAGCTCACATGGCAGGATGATGAGTCCGTGCTCGGATGAACCGTTGAAATGCTTCCAACGGTGATAGAGCAACTGTGTCAATTTGGCGGGGTAGCTGGATGCAGGACGATCTGTCAGTTTGCACTCAGCATCGAACTGTATACCAGCCTCTGTGGTATTGGATACAACAAAGCGGATTCCTTCCTGTTCGGCCAATTCGAAGTAAGCATCAGTATCCTCGTATGGATTGATGGCGCGCGAGATACTTTTGATGGGTTGTAGTATGTCTATCACCTCGCCATTTTGCTGACCTTGGATGCATACGGTATAACGGCAACCTGCCTCCTGAAAGGCTTTCATGCTGTCGCCGGGACGGGGTTTGACTACTACTACGCTACCATCAAAGTCGGTGCGGAGGTTCATCTCCTCCACCATCCAGTCAACAAAAGCGCGTAGAAAGTTGCCTTCACCAAATTGAATAATCTTTTCCATATCAACACATTTTTACTAACAGACGGAATACCTTGCCGGGGTTCTTGTCCCACCACTCCATGGTCTCTTGGGCCTCCTCGGGGTTGATGACCTTGGTAATGAGTTCGTCGACGGGACAGGTGCCACGCTGCATGTAGTGGATAACGGCACGAAAATCAGAAGGCATTGCGTTGCGCGAACCACGGATGTCCAACTCCTTCTGTACGAAGAGGCGAGTGGGGAAGGATACGTCATCCTTGGCATAACCGATGCAAGCCACACGACCCGTGAAGGCAATCTCGTTGACGGCCATCTGGTAGGTAGGAACACTACCTACGGCCTCAATGATGACATCAGGACCAAAACCACCGGTAATCTCCAGCAAACGAGCGTGAACATCCTCGGTCTTTGAATTAACGGTGTGGGCGGCACCCATCTGCTTGGCCAAAGCCAGTTTCTCGTCGTCGAGGTCGAGGGCAATAACCGTAGCGCCACGAAGGGCGGCACGGACAATGGCACCCATACCAACCATACCACAACCGATAACCATGACAACATCGATATCAGTAACCTGGGCACGGTCAACAGCATGGAAACCAACGCTCATAGGTTCAATTAGAGCACAGTCACGGGGGGAAATACCCTCTGCGGGAATGATCTTCTGCCAGGGAAGAACAGCATATTCGCACATCACACCATCACGCTGAACACCAAGGGTCTGGTTGTGCTCGCAAGCATTAACACGACCATTGCGACAAGAAGCACACTTGCCACAATTGGTGTAGGGATTGACTGTTACTGTCATGCCAGGAGTAAAGTCAGTGGGTACCCCTTCGCCTACAGCCTCAATGACGGCGCCAACCTCATGACCAGGGATAACGGGCATCTTTGCCATGCCGTTACGACCGCGCCATGTATTGAGGTCACTGCCACAGAAACCTACATACTGCAGGTGTATCATTACTTCTCCTGCCTTCAAGGCGGGCTGCTCTATTTCTACTACTTCCAGTTTACCTGGAGTGCTTATCTGTACTGCTTTCATTGTGTTTTTACTATTTGAGTTCTAAAGGGGTGAAGAGTCAAAGAGGTCAAAGAGCCCAAGAACCTGTTCCCTTTATTCTGACATGTTTTTTATATAAGGTAAGGATACGAGATCCTTGAAACCATAGAAGCGTTCAGCATTGCCACCGAGGAACATCTGTTTCTCCTCTTCTGTGAGCAGGGTACTCTTCTGTACGAAGTCGTAAGACATGCGGTAGGTGATGGCGGTGATGGTTCGTGGATAGTCGCTTCCCCACATCAGTTTCTCCATACCTACTTCGTTGGCAGCTTCCCGGATAGCACGGATGGCACCAACGTAAGGATAAAACTCGCTATTGAAGAGCCATGTTATACCACCTGATTCCACCATTACATTCTTGTGGCGTGCCAAACGAATCTGTTTCATCCACCCCTCTGTAGTAACCATGCCAAAGTGACCGATGGCAATGCGTAGGTTGGGGAATTGGGTGATAATGTCCTCTGCCTCACCAATCTGATGGTTGTCGTCGTGGAGACAAAGGGAGAGGAAGAGGTCTTTCTCCTGCATGCGAGCATACATCTGCATCATCTCAGGGTCATTGAGAGGGCGCTGAAGTCGATGCCCAGGTATGGCTATACCACTGTAGATGCCGCTTTCGATGAGTTGAATAGCATGTGCCAGGAAATCGTCCTTTCGGAAATCGGGCATACCACAGACCTTAAATCGGGTAGGGTACTGCTTGGCAACCTCGGCTAGATAGTCGTTTTGCAGACCGTCGATAAACTCCTGAACAACTACTGCTGCACTGACTTGAGCATAGTCCATATTGGCCAGAAAAATCTCTGCAGTGTTCTTGCCTTCAATCATGAAGGGAGGTAACATCTGTACCTCCTCGCCAAAAAAGATGGAACGACCTCGGGTGGTGGTTTTGATGGGTTGGCCATCAACAACAGTATCTTGGGTTAACCAAAGGTGGGTATGTGCATCAATGATCATAGTGGTAAAAGTTCAAGAGGGGGTTATGAGTTAGCCCAGGTTACACGCTTTTGGTCACCGATGATCTCCTGTACCTCCTGTACCAACTGCATATCGATTGGTTCCTTGCTCCACTCCAGGTTACGCTTGACATTGACGGGGTTGGCGGAACTGAAGAGGGTTGTGGTGACACGTGGATTGCTGACAGAATACTGGATGGCAAGTTTCTCAATAGGCGTACCCTTTGCCTTGCAATGTTGCATGGCACGCTGACACGCCTCAACGAGTGGCTTGGGAGCAGGATGCCAATCAGGAACACCACGCTCTGAAAGCAGGCCCATGGAGAGGGGAGAGGCGTTGATGACACCGATGCCGCGTTCTTCGAAGAAATCAAGGTAGTCTATCAACTCGTCGTCACAGAGACAATAGTGGCAGAAGTTGAGGATACTCTCTACTGTACCTGCAGGTACGTGTTCGATGACCCATTTGAGGTTTTTCAACTGAAGGTCGGTAATACCTACATGGCTGACAATGCCTTTCTCGCGGAGTTCAACCAATGCTGGCAAAGTCTCGTCACAGACTTTCTGAAGACCTCCGGGAAGTGCGGCCTGGAATTCTATGTCGTGTACATTGATCAAGTCAATATGGTCAATACCCAGACGTTCCATGCTCTCGTAGACACTCTCGGTGGCACGCTTGCCGCTGTAGTCCCAGGTATTCACGCCGTCCTTGCCATATCGTCCTACCTTGGTAGATAGGAGATATTTATCGCGTGGAATCTCACGAAGGGCTTTGCCCAGTACAGTTTCGGCCTTGTAGTGACCGTAATATGGGGAAACATCGATAAAGTTCATACCGCCGTCTACTGCAACATGTACCGCCTCGATAGCCTCGCTTTCCTTGATGCCATGGAATACGCCGCCAAGGGATGAAGCTCCGAAACTCAGTGGCTGAACCATCATGCCTGTCTTTCCAATTTCTCTCATATATATGTTTTTTATAAAAAAGGTTTGATTGCAGATCTGTATTACAATGCAAAGGTAGGAAAAAAAGTGATACGACGATTACCCAGGTTAACTTTGTCCTATGAATGAATCATATTGTAACAAAGGGCCAGTGCAAAGATGGCACTGACCCTTTGAGTATTGTCATTTCGTTATGCGTCGATGTTTGCAAAGGTTGCGTTTTGTTCGATGAACTCGCGACGTGGTCCAACATCCTCGCCCATTAGCATGGAGAAGACGTAATCGGCAGCTGCTGCGTCCTCAATGGTTACCTGTTTAAGCAAGCGGCGTGAAGGATCCATGGTGGTTTCCCATAGCTGTTCGGGATTCATCTCACCCAAACCTTTGTATCTCTGGGTGTGGATACCGTTCTCGTTGCCGTTGTTGTATTTCTGGATGAAGTCCCAGCGTTGCTTTTCGTCATAGCAATACTCCTCGTTCTTGCCGATTGAGCAACGGTAGAGGGGAGCCATGGCGATGAACAAATGTCCATTCTGAATCAGTTCAGGCATGTAGCGGTAGAAGAGTGTCATCAGCAGGGTGTCGATGTGAGAACCATCGACATCGGCATCGGTCATGAGGATAACCTTGTGGTATCTCAGTTTCTCGTAGTTGGCCTCTTTGCTGTCCTCGCCCAGACCAAAACGTACACCCAGCGCCTGAATGATATTGTTTACCTCTTCGTGCTCGAATGCCTTGTGCCACATTACGCGCTCCACGTTGAAGATCTTACCGCGGATAGGCAGGATGGCCTGGAACTGACGGCTACGACCTTGTTTGGCAGAACCACCTGCAGAATCTCCCTCGACAATGAACAATTCGCAGTTTGCTGCGTCCTTGTCGGAACAGTCTGCCAACTTTCCGGGCAGGCCACCGCCGGTCATGGGGTTCTTGCGCTGAACGCTCTCGCGAGCCTTGCGAGCAGCCACACGTGCTGTTGCCGCCAGGATTACCTTGTCCACAATCAGCTTGGCCTCTGAGGGATGCTCCTCCAGATAGTTGGTGAGCGCTTCGCCTACAGCTTGCTGAACGGCTCCCGCTACCTCGCTGTTGCCTAATTTGGTCTTGGTCTGTCCCTCGAACTGAGGCTCAGCCACCTTGACGCTGATAACGGCAGTCAGACCTTCACGGAAGTCTTCACCGCTGATTTCAACGTGATTCTTGGCCAGTTTCTCCAGTTCCTTGGTGCACTGTGCCTCGGCGTATGACTTGAGCGTACGGGTCAGTGCGGTGCGGAAACCCTGAAGGTGCGTACCACCCTCGATGGTGTTGATGTTGTTGACGTATGAGTGCAGATTCTCGCTGTAGCCGGTGTTGTACATGATGGCAACCTCGATAGGGGTATTCTGCTTCTCTGTATTCAGGTAGATGACGTCATTGATCAGGCGTGTGCGGGTACTGTCAATATAGCGGACGAAATCGCGCAGACCGCCCTCGCTGTGGAAAGTTTCCTTGCGGATACCCTCAATGCCTGCTGCCTCGTTTGCGTCAGGACGGAGATCGGTAAGGGTGATGGTGATACCCGCGTTCAGGTAAGCCAACTCGCGCATACGGTTGGCCAGGATGTCGTACTTGTAAAGTACGGTGGTAAAAATGCTGTCATCGGGCCAGAACTGCTGGCGTGTACCACGCAGTTCAGTCTCGCCAATAACGGTCACTTCTGTCATGGGCTTACCTTTGGAGTATTCCTGCTGATAGATCTTGCCGTCACGATAAACGGTGCTGAGCATCTTCTTTGAAAGGGCGTTTACACAACTTACACCTACACCATGGAGACCACCACTGACCTTGTAGCTGTCCTTGTTGAACTTACCACCGGCATGCAGCACGGTCATGACAACCTGCAGGGCGCTGACGCCTTCCTTCTCGTGGATGTCTACGGGTATACCTCGACCGTTGTCCTGAACGGTGATAGAGCCATCCTCGTTGATGGTAACTTCGATATGTGTACAATATCCGGCGAGAGCCTCGTCGATAGAGTTGTCTACTGTCTCATATACCAGGTGATGAAGACCCTTCTCGCTGATGTCGCCAATGTACATCGCGGGGCGCTTTCGTACAGCCTCAAGGCCTTCCAAAACCTGAATGCTGGAGGCGGAATAATTCGCCTGTGTCTGTTCCAATTCTTCTTGCATTTTGATTCTTGGTGTTAATCTGTGCAAAGGTATGATTTTTTTCTCAATCTTCCAAATATACCTAATTATATTTTGCGCATACGCACGCACGCGAGAGCAAAATAAGTAATTTTACTCTGGTTAGATCAGGTGTGGAAGGATGTCGGACATGCAAAAGCCCGTTTGTTCTTGTAACAAAACAAGAAAAAAGACATACTGCGATTGCAATATGCCTTTTCTATTTCTTGTCGCGTACTTCTTTCGTTGTACGCAAGGTGAAGAGGATTAACCCAACTTCTGGATGTGCTTAGCCAACTTGCTCTTCAGGTTTGCAGCCTTGTTCTTGTGGATAAGGTTGATCTTAGCCAACTTGTCCAAAGTCTTCTGTACCTTGGGGAACATCTCGATAGCAGCAGCCTTGTCGGTAGTTGCGCGCAACTTGCGTACAGCGTTACGCATAGTCTTAGCGTAGTAGCGGTTGTGCAGTCTTCTCTTCTCCTCCTGACGGATTCTCTTTACTGATGATTTGTGATTTGCCATTTTGTTTAAATTTAGAATGTTTGTTAACGGAGTGTGATGTGGTATGGCTTTTACCTCGCACCGATCTCCGATTTGTAGTCCCTAGGAGAGTCGAACTCCTCTTTAGAGAATGAAAATCTCTCGTCCTAACCGATAGACGAAGGGACCTTACCGGAAGCAAAATGCTCGCTGAGAGTTTACAGCGTTTCTTTTGCGAGTGCAAAGGTACGCCGAATTTCTGAACTGACAAAACATTTGAGCGAAAAAATGCATAAAACCAGCGAAAAACATTAGTAGTGTGGGACAAAAGTCATACGGAAATATATGTTTTACCTCTTTTTTGCTACCTTTGCAGTATGTTAGAGAAGACAAGAGGCATTGTACTGCATACGCTGAAATATGGCGAGGACAGTTTGATCGTTAGTGTTTATACCCTACATCGTGGGGCAATGACATTTGTGGTCAAAGTGCCAAGGGGGAAGCATGCCAGAATGAAGACGCAGTTGCTTAGGCCCCTCACGGTATTGGATATGGACATTGAATATCGTGAGCGTTTGCAGATGCAGAAGATCAAGGAAATGCATGTTGCCTTGACCTATACCTCCCTTCCCTACGAACCGCTCAAGGAGGCTGTTGCCATGTTTCTCGGCGAAGCGTTGTATTATGCCTTGAAGAAAGAGGGCATGAACCACCCTTTATTTGAGTTTCTTGAGCATTCGCTTGAGTGGTTTGATCTTGCAGAGCAGGACTATGCCAACTTCCATCTGTGTCTGCTTATTCAGTTAACGCGTCATTTGGGATTCTTTCCCAATTTGCAGGATGCGGAGCAAAATGCCTTGTTTGACTTGGTAGAAGGATGTTTTGTATATGTCATCCCTCATCATGGCCAGTATCTTTCAGCAGATGAGGCTGCCTTCATGGCAAAGCTGCTAAAAATGAATTATGCCACGATGCATCGAGTTCATCTGAACAGGGCGCAACGCGGCAGGATTCTCCGTATTTTAAATTTGTATTATCGCGTACACATTCCTGAATACCCAGAGTTGAAGAGTTTGGATGTACTGGCTGAGCTATTCACTTAGGCACAAAAAATAGGTTCTTCGCCACCTAAACTGACGAAGAACCATAAAATTCTTGGCGTATAGGTCAAATTCTTCAAAAAAGGTTTGACCGGTTTGACCGTCATCGTTGGTCCTACCCTCATCCTATTGTCAGCCTACGGAGTGTCCTACTGCATTCTTTGCGTCTCCGCGAAGATTCCGCGATGGTTCCGCGAAGGATCCGCGATGATATTAGGGAACCATATAGGTGGTACAACGAGGACACTTTAGTCACTCATCAGCGATGAACTTGCCATTCTTCACTCCTTATCCCTCTTTGGTTTCCTTCTCTTCGGCGTGGGAATTCTTGTCCTGGATCTTCTTCAATTCCTCTTTGGTTCGAGGGAAGGTAGGAGTCTTCTCGACCATGGCGATAGTATCATCATTGTCCATGTCGGCATCACTGAAGATGTAGACATTAGGACGACGCTTCAAGATGGGCTTCTCGTTACCCTCGCCACTATAGTACTCGCTACGGCGTAAAGCCTTTCTGTCTTCTTCATCTGCATCCTTGGTTGGCTCATTCCATTTTGATTCGGGCATGAGAGGCACATTCTTCAGTCCGAAGCCAGTAGCCAGCAAGGTAATCTTGACACGACTACCCAAGCTGGAGTCTGTGGCCATACCCCATTTGGTCTCTACATCCTTGCGGAACTTGCCCATGAACTCGTTGATCTCGTTCATCTCCTCCATGGTTATCTGGTTGCTATCGTCGTCTTCGCAGAAGTTGATATTCATCAGGATGCGTTGAGAGTTGTAGATATCGTTGTTGTTGAGCAGGGGAGAGTTCAGTGCCTCGTTGATAGCCTTTGTGACACGAGTCTCGCCCTCGCCATAACCAGTACTCATGATGGCCACACCGCCATCCTTCAGTACTGTAGTAACATCCTGGAAGTCCAGATTCATGATACCACGCATGGTAATAATCTCTGCGATACTCTTGGCAGCCGTGGTCAGGGTGTCATCGGCCTTGGCAAAGGCATTGAGGATGGTCATGTCGGGATAGAGTGTACGCAGACGTTCGTTGTTGATAACCAGCAATGCATCGACATGTTTGCTGATTTCCTCTACACCCTCCAGGGCTTGGTCAATCTTCTTTGTTCCTTCAAATTTAAAGGGGATGGTGACAATACCTACGGTCAGGATGCCAGCCTCCTTGGCACATTGTGCGATGATAGGAGCAGCACCAGTACCGGTACCACCACCCATACCTGCGGTGATGAAGACCATACGAGTACCATCGTCCAGCATCTCCTTGATCTGGTCGATGCTGTCTAATGCGGCCTGCTTGGCGCGCTCGGGACGGTTTCCTGCTCCAAGGCCATCCTTGCCCAATTGCAACTTGTGAGGGACGGGAGAGTCGCTCAGAGCCTTGTTGTCAGTATTGCAAAGTACATAAGTTACATCATGAATACCTTCGTTGAACATGTGATTGACAGCGTTTCCGCCGCCGCCACCTACACCAATCACCTTTATGATGCTGGGATTATTTATCTTGAGGTTAAAGTCGATACCCTCGTTGCTTGAGAAATTAATAGGCATATCGGTTCTTGTTTTCTTATATTATATAATTAGGTGTATTCTATCTCAATAGGGGAACAAGTAAAAATGGGTTGTGGATAGCGAGATTATTCGTCGTCGGTAACCAGCTTCTTGAGGGTTTTCCACAGATTTCCTCCCTTGGGCGTCTTTTTGGGCTTTTCCTCTTCGATGGTTTCCTCATGGCTTTCTTCCTCTTGAACTGGTAGCTCAGGAGTTTCGCTGACTTCAACTTCGGTCTCCACGATTGGTGAAACGGGTTCCTCCACAACTTCTTCCTCCAGCGATTTAATCTCTACTGCACATGACTCACTGCCATGCAGCAACAAGGCTATTACTGAGTTCAAGCCCCCAGTGTCAGAGGTGTTTACATCGCTGCTGGTAGGGGTAGAGCGTATCAAATCCTTGGCAATCTTGATGCGGTTAGTGCTAAAGTTCTTTGGAAGGGCTATGGCCTCAGGAAGTCCCTCGAGAAGGGCACCACCACCGGTGAGCGTGATGCCAGAGAGCAGTTCGTCCTGCCATTTGCCTCTTTCAATCTGGTTCCAGATGTTGGCAATGATTTCCTCGGTACGTGCACTGACTATCTGCTTCAGTTCCAGTTCGTCAACCTTACGGTCGTTGCTGATATTGATAGACTTGTAGTCTTCGCTGCTTTCCTTGACGATAAGAGCAGCACCATATTTCTTTTTCAACTTTTCTGCTTCGTCGAACTCCACCTTTTTCAGTGCTGCAATATCATTCGTGATATTATTGCCACCCAAAGGTATGGTGACGAGGTGACGAAGTATATTCTTGGTAAAAATGGACACGGTAGTGGTTTCGGCTCCCAAGTCAATCAAGGCACAGCCTGAGCGCTTCTCCGTGTCGGGGAGAAGGCTATCAGCCAGCACCAGAGGAGTAGTGAAGAGTTCCACAACCTCAAGGCCTGCCTCGCGCATGCAGCGACGGATGCTCTCCTGCAACTGTGTGCGTGCAATGACATTCATGAAACGACCTTCGATCTGGTCTGTTTGCGTACCAACAGGATCAATATCGTTGTTGATACCCAGGTTGTATTCCTGTGGGATGACCTCCAGAATCTCACGGTCGTTATATTGGGTGTTGTGGTTCTCGTCCATCAAACTATCCACCAGTTCCTGGCTCACCTTGATGCGTTGGTCCATCTGGCGCTTGACGCGATTGTTCTCGGTGTGTACTGACTGACCTGCAATACCTACATAGGCGCGAGTAATATTCACACCCAGTTTCTCGCTCAGTCTCTCCTTGATGCGCTCAATGGCGGTCTTGGTTTTGTCGATGTTGTAAATTACTCCACGGCGGATGATGCCGCTGATTCTTTCTTGCTCAATGGCCAGAATCTGCTTGCTTCCGTCTGCTTCTTTCCTACCTGCGATGCCTCGAATGGCAGAACTGCCTAATTCAATAGCAACGATAATGTCCTTTTCTACTCCCATATCTTGTTCT
>DCIS01000116.1 GCA_002317475.1 Prevotellaceae bacterium UBA1720
AAGAATGCCCTTCTCAAAGGTCTAAACTTTGAGGAGGGAGCAACGGCCAAGGAACGTAACGCGCAGATAGGAGGGCATAAAGCCTGAAGGGTAATTAAAGAGCTAAGAATGGAAGGTTACGACGATATAATCCATCTGCCACATCATGTATCGAAGGTACATCCACCGATGTCGATGTATCAGCGAGCAGCTCAGTTTGCTCCTTTTGCAGCACTGACAGGACACGATGCAGCCATACGCGAAACGGAACGATTAGCAGAGAGAAACCTGTCTGACAAGGAAGAGTATGACAAGGAAGAGTATGAGTAATGTCAGTTTACCTTAAGGTGTACCTCCATGATGGCCTTGTACATCTTACCATCCGTATGGGTGTAGACGATGGCCTGACGTATCTTGTATGTCTTTCCCTTTGTGAGTGTCCCTGGCTTCTGTCCTACATTGCACTTATAGTCAGCAGGGAAGAAATTGGCATAGATGGCCGAACTGCCTCCCCAGTCACAGACCGTACCAGAGGTACTGAACCAATGACCATAGATGGAGTTGCTGGAGTCAGTAGTTGTGGTGCTGAACTTCAGGGTGCTGCCTGTAGCATTCATACCCGCAAAACGGATATCGCCTGGGTTGGAAGAGGAGTCATTGCGCTTGATGGTAAGCAACTGTTCAGTTGAGAGACCCAATGCCTCGCTGATGGCATTCATGTCGTACTGAACGGTGGTATAACTATAGCTACTGCTACTGTAGGCCAGATTGGCATTGATTACCACGGTGGTATCCTTGCGCTCATAATCCTCGGGGAATGCTCCATAGTGACGGTTCACGCCCAAAGCATCTGTGCCTTCAAACTTCACCGCATAGGGCCATTGCTCACCATTGCCCGTGAAGGACGAAGACTCCACCCCACGTGTCCACGAGTGAGACCAATAGGTGGTGGGAGCACCCATGACAACAAGCCACAGATGGGTACAACCTTCGGGAACGGTGAGGCTCACCTCGCCTTCCTTCTCCGTACCTGTCTCAGAATAGACACGTGTGCCATCAGGGCAATATGCCACCAAGCCGTAACGCCAGCCAGCATAGGAGGTCTTTACCTTTGCATAACCATCACAGGATGGGATGCCCTTGAAGTGAGCCATCACAAGGGTTCCAGCTGCAGGAACCTTCAGCGGATTAGCGTTATAACCATAGTTCTGAGGACAATAGTTGGGGTCTACAATCCAATATCTGTCATCACCGTCGAGGTACTTAGTGCATATGGCTTCCGTAGGTTCAGTGAGTCGTTGGGGCTCATTGCCTATCTTGGTTTGGCTGTTTGCATGTATGCCCTCAATATCCATATTGGTCAGATGGGCAAAGGCCTCGTACATCTCGTTACCAAAACTCTGGGCATTCAACCCAAAAATGCGCATATACGCCTGGACGGGATCCTCCTTCTTGCTGGCTTTCGCTTCACGCCAGATGCGTCCAATGGTATTCAGACCATGCAACTGGCACCAGTAGTCCTGATAGAAACAACTATTGTAACGGATATCCTCGTGGTGGATATTGAGGTGATGGGTGCGCAGATATGCCTCGTAGTATTCACCATCGCTGTACTGATATTGAGGGTAGACCTTATAGGCTTGCCAGTTGGCACAGTCCTCCCACCATTCGTTGTCACTACCCTGCCCCAATCCATAGTTCAGTCCGTTTGCTCCATTGGAGTCAGCCCCCACGAGGTACTGAAATGTGTGTCCAATCTCATGTGCCAGGGTATGGCCATTGCGGGCTGTGGCTGCACGTGGAGTACAGTGGAAAACACCCACCTTGGTATTGGCCGTGTTCTTGGTCGAACCACTATAGGTGTAATAGGTGGCATCCGTTCCGCTACCGTCTGCACGCCAGTCACTGCCATCCCAACTCTTCTTCACAATATACATCTCAATCTTCACCTTGTCGGTGGTTGACTTACCTGGTGTCAGAAAACCCAGGTCCTCTACGTAGCATTTCCAAATATTCTCAGCCTCCTTCAGCATCTTAGGCACGTTACAGGTATATCCGTCGTACGTGATATTACCCGAGGACGTTTTCTTCAGGCCCTCTTCCCAGAAGATAACGAAATGCTCGGACTCGGCAGAGCGCTGGAAGCAGAACTGCGAGGTCTCCTTGGTAAAATCACAGCTGGAATAGGTGTTTGATTTGGCCAGGAATCGTTCGGGCTGGGTGAAATAAAAGAATCCTGCCTCTTTGGGGTATATCTTGGAGGAAGTGCTGGTCTTTCCTGTCTCAGCATTGGTCTTATAACGTTTGAGCGAACCCTTCAGAAAGACGATAGAGTCTACGCCCTCGAGTGGAATGTACTCGTTGGCTACAAAGCGATTGTCATACCTATACCAGATAGTATCAGGCAATTCGGCATGAACTAATGTGAGGGTCAAACTGCACAGCAACGAGGTGAGCAGAAGTATTTTTTTCATGGCAATTCCTTTGTATTAAGTAAGTGACGTTATTAAACTGAGACAAATGCAATTACTTACTATCTTTTCTGGACCTTGAAAGAGGTATCTCCTACCCTGATGAGATAAACTCCTTTCTTGAGTTTGGCAAGGTCAATGTTGACGAAGCCATCCCTTTTGCTGACCTCCGCCTTCATTTCTATGCCGTTCACGTCATAGACGCTCGTCTCGGCGCTTGTGGGTGCCTTCATGCTGAAGGTGTTGGCCTTGAAATGAGGAACAACCTCCTCCTTCAACTCGCCAATGGCATTAGGATCGTCTTCGTCAGAGATATAGAATTTCTTGATTTCCGAGATCTCGTACGCATCCGTATTGACGCACACCTTTCCTTCCTTGAAAAGCATGACGGGATTGGTGTCGCCTCCCAACTGGTAGTAGACAAGCGATCCATTCTCAAGGGTAAAGACCAGGCTCTTGGCTTCAATGGAGACCGTTGCCAAAGCTAATACGAGCAAGGTAAATATCTTCTTCATATTATTTTGGTTTTTATACTATTCAAGATGCAAAATTACAATATTTTTTCCTTTTAAGGAAATATTACGTAGAATTTTTGTAGTGACTATAGAGTGTCTTAAAGCAAGCTTCGCATCTCCGCGATGATTCCGCGTAGGAGCCGCGATGATTCCGCGATGCTAATTCGGTATCACATCCTATTGTTTAACAATACAGGATACCATGACGGGATATTTTACTATGCCCATGTTTTTTTCATCTGCGTTGTAACCTTTTCCGTTTTTCTGTGTCATAAATTACAGAAAGAAGAGTTGAACAGTATTTTAAAATAGACATTATGAAGAAAACTACTCTCATGCTGCTCTTTGCTGCCTTCGTGGTGGGACAGACAGCTAGTGCACAACCCGGGCCTCGTTTCATGCGAATGGCCAAGAGTCACCAGAATAATGGTAAGAGCCAGGGGAACTCTGATAAGAATAAGGGTGGTCACACCTATGGCCATGGCTTCGGTTGGGGACATTCCAAGAATGATTCCACCGCTACTGATACCACCCGTACGCACCGTGGTTGGGGACATGGTAATCATTTTGGTTTAGGACAAGGTAAAGGTCGTCGCGGCGGTTTTAGTGGTTTCAAGATGAAGGCAGACTCCTTCTATGTAAGCAATACCGTTTCTGTGGCTAATATCAGTGCGGCTGCAGGTGCCCCAACGGCTGTTCTTCCCATCGTGCTTACCAACGATTCTATCATCAAGTCAGTATACTTCAGTCTCCAGTTGCCCGAGGGTATCACCCTTGCCAAGGATGCTGACGATAAGTATCTCGTACAACTCAATGCAGACCGTGCCACCGTGGATCACACCGTTTTCGCCATGCCTGGCAAGAAGGGCAATGTCACCTTCCATCTGTCATCACGTAAGTCGGCCTATGTAGGTAATTCAGGAGCCGTAGCCTTCGTCACTCTCAACCTTGACAGCACCCTACCCGAAGGCGAGTACACCATTGGTGTCACCCATCTTGGTGTGAAGGATGCCAATGACAAGCGTCATGCAGCTCCCGAGTCTACTGCTACTCTCACCATAGGCACAAACAGCGTCAAGGCCTATGCTACAGATGCCACTGCCATTCAGCGTATAAACCAAACTGCAACAAGTCCCCGTTACGACCTTAACGGACGCACCGTTTCTGCTTCACGCAACGTCTTTATCCAAAACGGAAAGAAGTACATCAAGAAGTAATTCACACATACTATCAGAAATTTGGCTACACCGCTACCAATTGTGGTGCAGACGAGGAGATTAGGAATGTGGAATGAGGAATAAATAGAAAACAGAGCGAGGTATCTCAAAGTGGGGTTCCTCGTTCTGCATTTTTGCAGGGTTTTATCCTAAAAGTTGGTTGTCGTATGTCTTTTTTTACTAAATTTGCAAAAAATACGAATTGTAGTGCTTATGAAGCCAAAAACCAAGCAAGTGATAGAGTATTTGAAAGACCTTCGCAATAAACTGATTGTACGCATCAAATATGGTAAGCATCCTCAGCCCATTGAGGTTGAGGGGGCTGCTGAGCATCATTGTATGAATTGTGGCACTACGTTTCATGGAAAGTTCTGCCCCTGCTGCGGACAACGGGGGGATACGGGCAGACTGACCATAAAGGGTGGCGTAGAGAACATGCTAGGAGTGATGGCCAGCACCGACAAGGGATTGCTACATACACTGCTGGAACTGGTGATACGTCCTGGATATATGATGAGGGACTATGTGCGTGGTCACCGAGTGGAGTATGTACGTCCCATCCAACTGATCTTCCTGTTAGCCACGGTATATCTGACCGTCCATTACGCCCTTTACCAGCATGGCGAGGAGGTGATGAATCTCATCACGGACAAGGAGGGCAACGCCCTACAAATGGAGGGATGGAAAGGGGTGTGCATCGAGTTCATTCGTAACATCCTGAGCAACAAGGCGGTAAGGGAATTGTTCCTGCCTGCCTTCTTCTGCATCCCTATGTGGTGGGCTTACCGCCCCACAGAGAAGGATTACAAGACGTCGCTCGTGGAGTTCTTCTACGTCATGGTCTACGTGTCATGCCTTTCGATGCTGTTCACCATCATCGGTCTGCCTATCGATTTCCTCAACGGTACCGAGGACAGGAGCATGTTCAGCTTCTCCTTTATCTTCATGCTATGGGCTTTCAGTCAGTATTTCGGGCTGAAGATAAAGCGCTGCGTTCTGCGTTTCCTATTGGGATTGTTCTATTCCCTTCTGCCCCTCACCATTCTCGTCGTGATAGTCGTCTTGATCGGCATTCTTATTCAGTGACAACGCGTCTGCTTCCATCAGACATCTCTACAACCTGAACACCTCGGTGTGATCTTGTCTTTCGTCCATCCAGGGTATAGCGTCGTGTGACAAAGTTATTGGAGTTTACCTGCTCAACACCGACCTCTATCTCACGATTGGTCAGGGCAACAACCTCGTCTGCCCAGTTCCAGGGACGTGTCTTCTTGTAGGTATTGACAGAGGATGAGGGGACATGGAGCTTGCAATACTCAATCCAATCGTAATCAAAGGCAAGGTCGCTGGCAGAGGGAGGAGTGGCAGCCTGGCAGAAGATGTCAACCAGTTTCTGACAATTGTCGAGGGCATAGTCACCGAGGGCCTTCAGTCCTGTACCAAAGGTGATGTCAACCAGACTTTCATTCTTGTCAAAGGCATGGTCACCGATCTTCTCTACCTTATTGTAGAGAATGATTCGCCAAATGCTGCGACATTTGTAGAAGGCGTATGGAGCAACCTCCACAACCTCCTCGGGAGCATTGAACTCACCCGTAAAATTCGTGGGGCACTGGATGAGAAGCGTCTTGCGCTTGGTATAAAGGACACCCTCCACGGCACAATAGCTGGGATTATCCTCAGCCACGACAAAGTGATCCATGGCAGAACAGCCACGGAAGGCACATTCACCGATGGTGCGTACAGAGGCAGGAATGTCGGCAAAGGTGAGTCTGCTGCAATCCTTGAAAGCATAACTGCCGATACGTGTAATGGTAGGTGCAATGTCGATGCCGGTAAGTGACCAACTGCTGATGAAAGCCGAATCGGCAATGCTGGTAACGGCATATTCCTTGCCCCTTACCTCAATGCTCTCGGGAATGGTGATGGCGGAGCCCCATCCTTGATATCCCTTGACAGAAGCCGTGAGAGTAGCATCGTCCAGGAGGTAGCGGATGTCCTCTACCGTGGTCATGTTCTGTGCCCTGGCAATATCGCCAAGACACAGGACAATGAATATAACAAATGCTCTTTTCATTACTGCAGTGTGAGGGTTACGATGGAGTTTTTGGGCAGCTTCACACTCATCTGGTTGTTCTTGATGCTGACCTCCTTGAAAGGAGCCTCCTTGACCTTGTTGGGATTCTCGAAGGTGTTGAGGTCATTGATGCCGGGAGAGGTCAGGATAACACCTGTAGCCTTCTTGGCTTTTAGGCCGGGAAGGTTGACGGTGACGGCCTGATCCTTATCGGCAGAGACATTGGTCAGAGAGAGGTGGATAGTACCCTGCTTGTCCCTGGAAGCCGTTGCGCTGACCATGGGCAGATTGCCGGGGAAGTGACGCATAACACCGCCTACACTCATCTCCTCGCACTCCACATCCACGGGTAGGTAGGTAGCATCCTGGTGCACACTGTACTGCTTGAAGACATAGTAAGTAGGAGTCAGCACCATCTTGTCGTCCTTGGTCAGGATCATAGACTGCAGCACATTAACGATCTGAGCGATGTTGCACATCTTCAGTCTTCGGGTGTACTTGTGGAAGATATCAAATGATGTAGAAGCCACGATGGCATCGCGCATAGAGTTCTGCTGGAAGAGGTGACCCTTGATGGTACCGGGTTCCTCGTCCCACCATGTTCCCCACTCGTCGAGTAGCAGGGCGATGTTGTTCTGTGGGTCTTTCTCGTCCATGATAGCGATATGCTTCTTCAGTACGTCCTCAATCTCACGGCACTTGCCTACGGTCCAGTAGTACTGAGCCTTGTCAAAGGTGGTGGCCGAACCCTTGGAACCATCCCATCCCGCTACGGTGTAATAGTGAAGCGAGAGACCATTCATACGATTGCCCACCTGATCCATCAGGACTGTTGTCCAGTTGTAGTCGTAGTCAGTAGCACCACTGGCCACCTTGAACAGGTTGTGACCATCATAGTTACGGCAATAGGTAGAGTAGCGACGATACAGGTCGGAGTAGTACTCGGGACGCATCGAACCGCCACAACCCCATGACTCATTACCCACACCAAGGTATTTAAGATTCCATGACTTGTCACGACCATTCTGTCTACGAAGGTTGGCCATAGGTGAGTCGCCATCACTGGTGATATACTCCACCCACTTGGCCAGTTCCTCAACAGTACCACTACCCACATTACCACTCAGGTAGGGTTCGCAACCAATGAGTTCACAGAGGTTGAAGAATTCGTGCGTGCCGAAGGAGTTGTCCTCGACCGTACCACCCCAGTTGTTGTTGACCATCTTGGGACGCTTCTCCTTGGGACCTATACCGTCCATCCAGTGATACTCGTCGGCAAAGCAACCACCAGGCCAGCGCAGCACAGGTACGTGCAACTCCTGCAAGGCATGGAGCACATCGGTACGGTAACCGTCAGTGTTGGCTATCTTAGAGTCCCTGCCCACCCAGAGACCACCATAGATACAGGTGCCAAGGTGCTCGGCAAACTGTCCATAAATCTCCTTGGGGATAACATCGCCGGGCTGATCGGCATGCAAGGTAACGGTCTGTGCGTTCATGCTGGCAGTGCCCATCAGCATCGTGCCAACCAGAAGTGATTTGAAAGTCATAGTATTATATTTTGTGTTCTTATGTATTAAGAATTGTTATTTTACCAATATCTTTTTGTTTTGCTGGACATAAAGGCCCTTACTCAAGGCAGAAGCTGAAACGCGACGTCCGGAGAGATCATAACGTTGAACCCTAGTAGCACGCTGACCAATGACATCCTGAAGGGCATCGGGCTTGGGAGCATAGATGCTAAAGGGCTTGGTCATCATGGTGAGCTGGGGGAAGACATTGTTGGTGATCAGCCCCACAATATCATCAAGGTCTGCATTGGGGGTAAAGGTGGTGATACCATTCTCTATGGTATATTCCTCGCCTTCAATGAGTTCTTCGCCTTCCCACTCCTCGGTATCTTCGTTGAGGGTTGGACTGCCCAGGAACCAACGGTACTGGGTGGCAGCAGTATCAACCTGCGCCATATAGCTGAGATCAAGGCGGTTATCAGTGCATTCTACCTCAAGGTCAGCCTGACTGCCATAGTTATATACCATCCAACTATCCTTGGGAAGGGGCAGCGTTGAGAAGTCAAAGAGATTGCTGGTAAGGCTGAGCACCTTCAGTTCCTTCAGTTTGCTGACATCAACATGCTTGAGCTGGTTGCCGGAAAGCCACATCTGCGACATGCTGGGCACACCAGAAAGGTCAATGTCCTGCAACCTGTTGTTGCCGAGGTCAAGGTTCCAAAGCAACTGGTTCTTCATCTTCACCTCCGAGAGCAGGTTGTTGCCTAGATATGCCAACTGAAGACCCTCGAGTGAAGAAAGGTCGATGGTGGTGAAATAATTACTGTTCAGCGAGATATAAATCAAGTTGGGTACCTTGCTGAAATCCAACGAGGTGAGGTTGTTGCCACTGAGGTTCAACTCGCCCAATCCATTGCACTGAGGCAGATTGATTTCGGTAAGACCAGCATCAGCAATGGTGATGGCGAAACAAGACTTCACACGGTCACTCAGGTTAAGAGATGACATCTGTGCACCAGTGATACTGAGGATGTTCAGTTTATCCTTCTCGTCGGCTACAAGCACACGTACCTTGGCTCCTGCCCTGGTAGTAGCTGAGAAACGACGATAGGTGGTGCCGAGGGTGTACTGGGTGACATTACCATCACCATTCCAGTCGAAATAGACAGAGGTTCCATCCTCAAGACCTGCCAGTGAGAGTTCCACCTCATCACCAGTGTTGGTAGTAACGAAAGAAGCAATCTCGACCGTAGGCTCATCGATGGGAGTAACCAGTGTGGTGCGCAGTACATTCTCGCCTGCAAACTGAGGATAGGCAGCATGCGTTATCTCAGCATAGACAGTTGTGCCCACAATGGTCTTCAGGAACTTGGTTGAACCGTTCTTGATGGTATAATCCAGACCTTGCTGCAGCATCGTGCCGTCTGATTTTTTCCACACAATAGAGGTGAGAGCACCATCCTTCTGGATGCATTGGACAGAAAGGTCGACACCAGGTGAGGTCTTGCCAATCTGGATAGCTTGCTGGGGAGCATACACCATCTGACAACCAGCAGCGAGCGAAGCAGCAAACCTCTCCTCGAGAGTAGCCATATCAGCCAAAGTAAAGAGATTGCCGCTGACATTGAGCGAAGTAAGTTCAGCAGCCTCAGGTACATAGACGCTGGTGAGCTTGTTGTTGGAAACATTCAGGCTCTTCAGTGCCTCGCTGTAGGTGAAGGTGAGTTCTGAGAACAGATTATTGGAAAGGTCCACATTCACCAGATTATCTGCATCGGAGAAGTCCATCTCCTCCAGTTTGTTGTAACTGAGATTGATGTTCTTGAACGAATACATGTCATCGTAGGTGAAGGTGCTGATGTTGTTATGACTAAGGTTGATATCAGTCAACTGGTTCTTGTAATAGTAGTAGGTCTTGCCCTTGAGGGAAACATTGTAAAGGTTGTTACCCTCGAGGTCCAATGACTTCAACTTGGTGTTGTAACTGAGGTCTATGGTATAGAGGCCCGCATTACGCAACTTCAGTGTCTCGAGCTCAGCCAACTCGCTGAGGTTGATGTTGGTAATGTCAACACCATCTGTGCAAAGGGTGGTAATATACTTGTCCTGAGGCACATAGATAACAATGTTGCTATAGCCTGTACGTGTACCAGTGATATTGTTGGCAGTAGGATTACTACTGTTGATACGCACAGTTGACAGTGTTCCGTCGCCAAAGTCTACCTGTACGTTAACAGGCTCGGTGTCTGCACCTTGGATACCCAATGCGATATTGACAGGCGTACCCTCTGAACTGATGCTGGCAAACTCAACAGCCTTGATATCCTTGCCAAAATCCTCTGCACTCCTGATATAAAATTTCTCAGTATAAAGGCTGTATTCGCTCAGTTCACTATTGTTGAAAAGCACGAATACCTGGGTCGCTGTATCACGGAGTAAGGTCAGCACACCATTCTTGAAGGTGTAATAGGAGTCATCCAGTTCGATGTAATTAGTAGGATCGTCCTTGGGAACAGCATACAGGGTGGCAGAGGTGGTGGTTCCGGCACGCAACACCTGGCTGCTAAAGTCAATGACATCACCCACCTTGTAGGTATCGTTGAGGGGGAGGTCCTGCTGGTCATAGTAATACTCGCCCCAAGTGCCAGGATCTGATGGAAGCGTAGAGTAATTCATACGGTTTCTGTTGAGATTGACACTATAAAGGTCGGGATTGTGACTCAGGTCAATGCCTGTAAGGAGATTGCTGTGGGCAGAGAGCGTGAAGAGTGAAGGATTCTGACTAAGGTCAAGGGTGGTAAGATTGTTTCCACCACAGAAGAAGTGATAGAGATCGGGATTCTGGGTAACATCAATCTCGGAGAACTTCACGTCCTTGTTCAAGGTACCAGATGCATGAGTAATATAGAGCTCCTGCAAGAGGGGATTATGGCTGAGGTCCAACTTTGAGATACGCGTATCACTGACATTGAGGATGCAGAGATTGGGATTCTGACTGACATCCAACGTAGATACGCTGGTCATATCCAATGACAGACGAACCAGGGAAGGGCAACCCGTAGGGTCGCAAGTGGTCATATTCGTACAATAGTAGGCATCGTAGGAATAGAGCAAGGGGAAGTTCTGCAAGGTAAAGTCAGGAGACACATAGCCTATCTGACCCATCTCAAGGATCAGCAGTTTGGGCAGACGACCAATCATCAAAGGGGTAGCCTTGCTGAAAGGATTGTCCATGAGATAGAGCACAGCGAGTTCCTGCAGGTCGTCAACGTTCAGAGATTTCAGACTATTGTGTTCGAGATTGAGAATCTGCAGGTTAAGATCCTTGTGAAACTGAATATCGGTGATACCACAACCACTGGCATTGAAATAATCAATCTTGGTGGGATCACCATAGATGGTCACAGTGCCTTGCTCAGACACCTTACCCGTATAAAGCGTTCCCTGCATTTCCTGATTCTCGTCGAGGTTGGCTACTCTGAGTTCGAGTTCCTCTGGGCCATAGCCACAGTCAATGTCAACGTATGTTCCAGCCTTTGTAGCACCAAGTACAACGGAAAAGCTGTTGCTCTGACCATTGTCTTCATACAGTGTGGTGTGGAAGGTGATAATGGGTTCGCCTTCCTGTGCCAACATCATAAGGGGCAGAATAAGTGCTGCAATAGCAAGTAGTGTCTTCTTCATATTATTAAGAGGTAATAGGATTTTAGTTTTTTAGGTTCGTTAGAAATTATTTANNTTAACCATAATCTTCTCGGCCTTGCAGTCATTAGCCTGGATGAGGTACATACCTCGGGGCAGAGAGGTTAGGCTAATGGTGGTTTCATCGCCCTGTGCATTGTACTGCTGTACCTGCTGACCTGTCATGTTCATGACATGGATATTGAGTGAAGAGGCATTAGGTACAAACACCTTGTACTGACGACCATCCAACACGGTGATGAGTGCCTTCTTCTGTTCGGCAGTAACGCCACGAATGCCATCCACACCCTTACGGCGAAGTACCTCCTTCAAGCCCTCGTAGGCATCAAACTTGCCTGCACCCCACTGAGCAGGAATGCCTGCCTCGACGTACTTATCACGCTTGGCTGTTTTCTGTATAATATCCAGTACATCTGCAAACTTCAACGTAGGATCAGCCTCGAGCCACAAGGCAATAGCTCCTGCCACGACGGGGGTTGACATTGAGGTTCCAAGGGTCTGATGCCAGTAGTAGGTACGACCATCATCGTCTGTTGTACGGGCTTGCAAAGAGGCATTGCTGTACCCCATATACTTATTGTCAACACAATACGTGTTCACAGACGAAATGATGCAGGCTCCAGGTGCACAGACATGGGGCAAAGTGGTACCATCGGGCTGTGTGCCGAAAGAAGAGAAACGAGTGATATCCCCGGAAGGGAATTCCGATTCGCCATAACCATAGACCTCACCATCGAGTGATGCCCATGAGTTACGCACATTATATGAACCAACGCTCAGTACATTGTCCGTACAAGCCATGTCGTTGATGGTACCATCACGACTACCATTCTGCCACCCCTCTATACCATAGCTATCAAAGTAGTTGAACTGTGCGTCACCGTATGCATCAATGCGCTGTCCGTCCTTTCCTTTGACAATCATACCCAGCATGTAATTGCCGTCAGCATTGGTATCCTGATTGTCACTGGCCAGATATTCCACCACGGCATAGTAGCGACCTGTGTCCTCGTCTTGCATGGAACCTATAGCCACATAGCCTTCAAAGGCCTTGGTGAAGGTAGGGTTGATGATGGCATCCTCGCTTACCGAACTGGTACTGGCCCAGAGTGTACCATTAGGATTAGCAGTCTCAACGGCCATACGGTAAGCTACTGTTCCACGTTTCTTGTTGTAGATAACCAACTGCAGTTCAAACTCGCTCGCATCATCGCTGTAGACGTACATTGTGCCGTATCTCAGGTTGTAGAAATCCGAACCGCTGCCATCAGCGTACTTGCCTTCATACATGGGTCGCAGGAAGGTCTGGAGTGAGGTGTCGTCAGCCTTCAGTTTCTTGGTGATAGCAATGGGATAGTCGGCCTCGTTGCCTGCAGCTATACAGATGATGGCATCCTTGCCTGCTTCTGCCAGGAACTGGTTCATCAGACTGTTCTTGTCATGAGCACCCAGATTGCTTCCCAATGAGAGATTGACCACACAGGGTTTCTTCTTCAGTGGATTGCCAAAGATATT
>DCIS01000145.1 GCA_002317475.1 Prevotellaceae bacterium UBA1720
TACTGCTTGACAGTGATTCCAGGCGCATGAGTTGTTTGCGAAGACTCTCGCTCAGGCTGATGTACTGCTCCTCACCCACACGGACGAATCGACTACGTGTGCCCTGCATCATCTCCATCAACTGACCGATGCTAAGCACAGTGTTTTCGTCAATGGGTACCTCGCCCTCAAGATCAAACCATCCTCCATTCTTCTTTAGGGAAATGTTCCAGGTAGAGGGGTCTGCCGTCTTCAGTCTCACACGTTCTCCTTCGGGCCATTCAATGTAACCCTCCTCTTGATGCTCACGAGCAAAATCCAGGAGTTCAAGCAAGTCCTCGGCAGTCAGCAAAGCTGTCCACTCCTCTGTGTCAACACCCAAATCACCCAGGAATTCCATAAACAGACTACCATTATTGGTCTCCTGACTAAGCACACGCTTCACCTGGCAACGTTCACCCTCCACCTCGTCATAGATGATACGGTTGCCCTGACCGGGCACCAGGGACTGCTTGCCACCCTCTAACGGAGTGATACTCAGTCCCATATTGAAATTACCCTGATTAGGAACGATGCGCATGCACACTTTCGTCTGACCATCAACTTCTTTCAGTTTCGTTCCGCCCTCAATGAAGTCGCTGTGTATCTCCACTGTGTCGCTGATATTGGGAAAAACACGTTTCAGCAACGCCTCTGCCTCCAAGGGCATCTTGCCCAAGGCGCGGAACTGCTTGAAATACTGACACTGTTGCTGGGTAACAGGGAAATAGGTTAGTACAAGATTCTTGACATCAAAATCAAAAATGACCTTTCTGTCCAGATCAACACCTCCAGGAAGATTGCTGTCAACAGTAATGAATTTCTTATCACGCTTTACGACCAGGAATGGTTTTACCTCCACCACTTTCACCGGTTCGCGGTTATAGCCATGACCATCATAGAGCAGTTTGTCCTGACCTACCAGATGAGGTATGGCAGCCTCAAGCGAAGGCGTATAGTAATGCCCGTTATTGTTCTGCCAGATAATGCGATCCTTCTCGTCCATTTCGAAGTTACCTTCTTGATAACTGGAGTATGACATCTTCTTACCAGCACCCCATTCACCATTCTTCAGTCGGGTCTGCAGGCGAACTTCCAGTTCAATGGAATCGTCGGAATAATATGATTTCACGCGATTGAAGACGTATACCACACGTTCCTTTTTCACAGCTGCCTTCTTGTTGTCTGAAGGCTCAGAGGTCTTCTCTGGCAGCATGCTTTCCAGTACCAGTTCCCATTTCTCCTTGCGTCGGATACTGTGCAATAAGGGTTCACCGCCAAACATATTCCTCAAGGATGTTTTAACCTCATCATTCAAGGGAAGATAAGGCGATAGTTCGTGGCAAAGCAGTGGGATAGTGGGAATGTAGAGCGAAGGGGTGAGGTCAGGCTTTCGGTAGTTGGACCTGAAATCCTTTTCCGTGAGCCCTGCATACATAGCAAAAAGGAATGAAAGCTGATTGACATAGGTGCTGGAAAGCACAGCATCCTTATGCTTCTCGCAAAGGTAATATAGCAGGGAAGAACTACTTACTTTTCGTTCTTCGTCCTTGAAGTATTCAGCCAGGAAGTAGGACGTGCGATAAGCTGGTATATCGAGCAAAGCCTTCTTGCGCGTACCTTGATCCAGTTTCTTAAGGTTGGCAGCACTGCCCTCCTTGGCATAAAGTACGTACAACAGGAAGTTGGAAATGCTGTTTCGGAACAGATTCTTTAATTGGGTGGGAGCAGTACGATTGCTCAACTTCAAGGCTTTGTCCAGGAGAGCCAAGGCCCCTTCTGTATCTCCCTGATAAGCCTTCTTGAAACCCTCTATCTGCAGAATAGTCATTTCGGGAGTTACCTTCAATACATCCTTGTCCATACACATTTCACCATGATAAAGGTAGTAGGCGAACTGCGCTTGCGCCATATAATCAGGGGCTGTTCGGATCAAGGCGCGATTGTTGGTATAGAGCTTCATGACGAAGCCTATAAAATCGATATTCCCATAAGTAATGGCTTGTGTAGCCAGACCGTCTATCATTATCTGCAACGTAACATCATCCAGATGAGCGATGATGGTTTCGAATGCTGGCTCAAAGGCAACAGGAAGCAAAGCCTCAGCATATTCTTTTTCGCTGCGCCAGGGTGAACTGGTATGCAGTTGAATATCCAAACCTTTGTCGATGCCCAAGATACTGGTGACGAAATGATCGGTTATCAAGGCAAGATCATTCATGCCACGAGAGACGTGCTTCAGTTTATTCTGCCATTTCCCACCAAACTGAATCAAATGACAGATACCCAATACTTGCCACTTTGAGTTGATGTATGTATTTGAGGATTCGTAATAATTGGGACGACGCGATACCAACATACCCAAATCCATAAGCTTCTTCTTGGCACTTTTAGTCTCTTTCTCTGTACACTCCGCGAGTTTAGAAAACGGTGCAACTTGTTTATCTCCAATGGGTTTTGCTGTATAAGCACAATACTGCAGAAGTTTCTGTTCTACAGGATTCAGTGTATGGATAATTGCTGGGTAGTTAGTTAGTGATAGGGCCATTTTTGTTTGTTGTCTTGAACTGACACAGAGACCACCAACCTTTTCGGGGCTGATGATCTCTGTTATTGAAGTCTATATAAGTTTCCTTTCCTTTAAGGGAGCGACTACTTCACCTCCCAGATATCGTTGGTCTCGAGCAACTCTGCGAAGGTGTGATAGGGCTTCTTTGCCTTTAATTCCTCAATCTGAGCAGTAACAGAGTCGTCGTAGGTTGGAGCGTCAACATCACGGATAACACCAAGGGCTACGGGCCACTCCAGTTCAGCAAGCTTGAGTTGGAGGGTATTGTCCTCACAATGAGCATCGTGAACAAGCACGTCAGCCTCTGTGTAACCATCCTCACCCAACTTGACGGCCTTTACGCCGAAGCCTTCCTGAACGATACCATATTCGTTATCCTTGCCGAAGAGCATCTTCTCACCATGCTTCAGGTAGATGGCATTCTCAGCACGACCTTCCTTTGAATAGACTGCATCGTGAGTGCCATTATTGAAGATGACACAGTTCTGCAGGATCTCACAAACGGCTGCACCCTTATGATTGTAGGCTGCCTTAAGTATCTCTACAGTACCAGGAGCATCAGTCGCAACGGCACGAGCGAAGAAATGACCACGTGCACCAAAACAGAGTTCTGCGGGGCGGAATGGATCTTCTACGGTTCCGTAAGGACTTGACTTGCTGACGAATCCACGGGGTGAGGTAGGACTGTACTGTCCCTTGGTCAGACCATAGATACGATTGTTGAGAAGAATCATGTTAAGATTGATGTTACGACGATTGGCGTGGATGAAGTGGTTACCACCGATAGCCAGACCGTCACCATCACCACTGACCTGCCATACGGTCAGGTCGGGATTGGCAACCTTTGCGCCTGTTGCGATAGCAGCTGCACGACCATGAATGGTGTTCATGCCGTAAGTTGCCATATAGTGTGGGAGTCGGCTTGAACAACCGATACCCGAAATGACTGCATTGTTCCAAGGGTCAACACCAATCTCGGCCATTGCCTTGTGAAGTGATGAAAGGAAGAAATGGTCACCACATCCAGGACACCAACGTGGCTGTCCCTTCTTGAAATCTTGAGCTGTATATGCCATAA
>DCIS01000082.1 GCA_002317475.1 Prevotellaceae bacterium UBA1720
GATCAGACCCTGAAGCAATGGCAGAACGCCATAGCAGACGGTTCGGCACAACGTGTACTGATCTGCCTGGTACCGGATAATACCTACCAGCCCATGCCAACGTACAAGCAGTACACCGAGGAGGATAAGGCGTACATCGCCCGTGCCACCTCGCTGCTGATGAAGATGCAGGGCAAGGTAGAGACACCACGTCTGGACAGAGCGATGAATGCGTGGGTAGAGAACATCCGTGTGACCATGGATGCGCTACCCAAGTCGGAGCGAAATGACGAGAAGGCACGTTTCCGTTTCCGCAGTACGGAGATAGCCCACACGCTGGGTGTGGTGATGCACTGCTGCTTCATCGTGCAGGAGATCATGGATACCGAGGATGCGCTGAACGCAGAGCTGAGAGTGAAGACTGAAGAACTGGAGGCTGTGCGTAGTGATATCTCGTCATCCTGTGAGCAGATTGCAGAGGCTGAGCGTGCCGTGATAGCAGCGCGTGAGGCACTGGAGACATGGAAGAGCACGGCACTGGAGCTGGATCAGTACTCGGAGAACAAGGCTGCCATTGACCTGGCACTCTATACCGCCGATTACTGCCTGGATGTGCAGGACCTGCTCTGGACAAAGCGTCTGCGTGCACAGCAGAGAGCATCGTTCGAAGGTATCAGCCTCACACAGTCGGGACGAAGCAGCAGTGAGGACTGTTACATGAAACTCCCCGAACGCTTTACAATGACCGAACTGGATAGTATCCTAATAGGGAAATCGAAGGTGGCCATCAAGCAGATTGTTCAGCGTTTCATGAAGTCGAATATGATCAGAAAGACCGGAACGGAACACGGATTTGCCGTGTATGAGAAGGTCGCCTAGTCGCCCTTGGCGCAAAGCGCCAATGCGAAATTATAAATTACAAATTATAAATTATAAGGGCTGGTCCGAGAGGATAGGCCCACTTTTGAAATTATAAATTATAAATTATAAATTATAAGGGCTGGTCCGTGAGGATAGGTCCTTTTTTGAAATTATAAATTATAAATTATAAATTACTAACCTTAACCCCACAAGAACTCAAGAAACGAGAAACCAGAAACGAGAAACGTGAAACAAGAAGTGACAAGTGACAAGTGACAAGTGACAAACCACCGTCCCAGACAGGAAATTAAAAATTAAAAGTTAAAAATTAAAAGTTAAAAATTAAAAGTTAAAAATTGGGGGAAATTAAAAATTAAAAATTAAAAGTTAAAAATTGGGGGGGGGGCTTCTCTCGGAAATTAAAAATTAAAAAGTATGCAAAATAATAATACCTTGCAATACATAGTATTATTAAAATGCATGAAATTAACATAAATTAAGGATGCTTGTGTGCGTAAATATAAAGAGGTGATGAGTGTTAAAGTGTAGGTTTTGCAATGTATAGATAGCAAATCTGAGTTGTTGGGTCAACTATAGATAGGGTGGAGTTATAGAGTATGGGGAAAAATGGTAATTTTGAAATTGAAGTACGTGATGTGCTTGGATAGANNGATAGAAAGAGAACCAATTTTTTGAAAGACATGAAAAACTATTTTGATTTGACAGGAAACGTAGCAATTGTTACGGGGTGTTCTACTGGTCTGGGTGTGCAGATGGCACGCGCATTGGCTAATCAGGGATGTAAGATTGTGGCACTGGCTCGCCGTCTGGACAAACTGCAGGAAGTATGCAAGATGCTAACTGAGGAGTTTGGCGTTGAGGCCTATCCCCTTCGTTGTGACATCACAGATACAGAGATGGTAAATGCTGCAGTGAAGGAAGTTCTTGGCAAGTTCGGACGTATTGATATCCTGATCAACAATGCTGGTACGGGTGCTGTGGCTCCTGCAGAGGATATCACCGATGATCAGTTTGCCAACGAGATGAATATCGACCTTTTCGGTTCGTTCAAGGTGGCTCGTGCTGTGGCTAAGTTGGCCATGATCCCCGCTGGATACGGCCGTATCATCAATATCGCCTCGATGTATGGAATGGTGGGAAACAAGATTGCTCCAGCTGCTCCCTATCATGCTGCCAAGGGTGGAGTGGTGAACCTGACTCGTGCGCTGGCTGGCGAATGGGGTGAGAAGGGCATTACCGTGAACTCTATCTGCCCTGGCTACTTCGAGACCCCACTGACGAAGGAGACTCTGCAGACCGAGTTCTTCCAGAACTATGCACGCACGATGATCCCTATGGCACGCTATGGCAAGGAGGGTGAATTGGATAGTGCTGCCATCTTCCTGGCATCACCTGCAAGTACCTATGTCAACGGTGTGATCCTGCCCGTAGATGGTGGTTATACGTGTATGTAGAAACTTGTTATATGTTAAGTAAGATTCGATAAAAAGAATAGGCTGTTAACTTTTTAGTTAACAGCCTGTTATGTGCATTTGTAGTCTTGTTGACCCTTCTGCGATTACTTCTTGAAGTAGTAGATGAAGGTGGCGAGGCCCTCGAGGGTCTTCTTGCCAGTCTCCTTGACGATGATGGTGAACTTGATGGTGGTCTTGATGGCACCACGGAGGTTGGCGATCTCTGCCAGTTCAGTCTTCATACATACGCTCTGACCTGAGAGGACGGGCTGTGCGAACTTCATCTTGTCCATACCATAGTTCATCTGGCGCTCGAGGTTGCGAACGTCAACGATCTGATTCCAGAAATAGGGAAGGAGAGACATGGTAAGGTAACCGTGAACGATGGTCTGGCCAAAGGGACTCTCGGCCTTTGCCTTCTCCTCGTCGACATGAATCCATTGGTGGTCGAGGGTGGCATCAGCGAACATGTTGATGCGTGCCTGGTCTACCTGCAGGTAATCGCTCGTGCCAATCTCTTTGCCCAGGTAGGGCAGGAAGTCTTCGTAAGACTCGATGATAACTTTTTCCATATTATTTCTTTCTATTTTTTATGCTTTGACAAGCGGGGAAATTGCACATTTGTAACAATTGGTGTGCAAAATTACTAAAAAAAACGCCTTGTACTGTTAATAGAACTTGTTTTTTTCTGCCTAATGGCATTATTTTAATGAAATTTTGTAACTTTGTGTGAGATATTATATTAAATAGGTAATGGTAAATCCAATTTTTATAGCAGGTCCATGTGTCATAGAATCAGCTGAGGTGCTGGACGAGGTAGCACAGGAGTTGCAGCGATTGAAAGAAAAATACAAGATAGAGATCTACTTCAAGGCCTCGTTTGACAAGGCTAATCGTACGAGCATTCATTCGTATCGTGGTCCCGGACTAGAACGCGGACTGCAAATGCTGGCTGACGTGAAGGAGAAATACGGCCTGCCCTTGCTGACGGATATTCACGAGAGTTACCAGGCACGGCCTGCGGGTGAGGTGGTGGATGCCTTGCAGATTCCTGCCTTCCTGTGCAGACAAACTGACCTTCTGGTGGCTGCATCTGAGACGGGGAAGCCTGTAAACATCAAGAAGGCACAGTTCCTGAGTGGGGATGACATGAAGTATCCCGTGGAGAAATGCCGAGAGAGCGGAGCTGTAGATGTATGGCTGACAGAGCGCGGCAATATCTATGGTTACAACAATCTGGCAGTGGACTTCCGTAACATCGCTGACATGAAGCGATACACGGAGCGTGTGATCATGGATTGCACCCACAGCGTACAACGTCCCGGAGCAGCTGGAGGTAAGACTGGAGGCAACCGTGAGTTCGTGCCTGCCATGGCACTGGCAGCCAAGGCCTTTGGTGCCAATGGTTACTTCTTTGAGATTCATCCTGACCCTGAGAAGGCACTGAGTGATGGTCCTAATATGTTGTACCTGAGCGACTTCGAGTCTGTTGTGAAATCTCTGCTGTAAGTGGACTTTACGGAAATGAATTATCAAAGAAATGCAAAATTATAGAAATATAGCTGAGCAGTGCTTGCGTGATGAGGCAGAAGCCATCTTGCAACTCATTCCTCAGTTGGACGAGAATTTTGATCATGCCGTAGAACTGATCATGCAGCGTCAAGGTAAGGTGATACTGACAGGCGTGGGCAAGAGTGGTCATGTGGCTGCCAAGATAGCTGCAACGCTGAGCAGTACGGGTACGCCAGCCTTCTATGTCAACCCTCTGGACCTCTATCATGGTGATCTGGGCGTGATCACGAAGGAGGACATTGTGATAGCCCTCTCCAACTCCGGTCAGACGGATGAACTGCTGCGATTCGTGCCTTGCCTTCAGGAGAGAAATATCCCCTTGATAGGCATGAGCGGCAATGCAGACAGTCTGCTGGCTAAGCACAGCGTATGCCATCTGCTGGTGAAGGTGCCTCATGAGGCCTATCCCCTGAACCTGGCACCTACATGCAGCACAACGGCTGCTATGGCTATGGGGGATGCTCTGGCCTGTGCTCTGGTGGAATGCCGTAAGTTCAAGGAGCGCGACTTTGCCCTGTTCCATCCCGGTGGTTCGCTGGGACGCCGTCTGCTGAGCACGGCCAAGGATGTGATGCGCACCGACGACCTGCCCGTGATACCTCCCACAATGCCCCTTGGCGAAGCTATCATCAAGGTAAGCCGAGGCAAACTGGGACTATGTGTGGCACAGGATGATGAGGGCAAGGTGCTGGGCATCGTCACTGACGGTGATGTGCGTCGAGCCACAGAGAACCTAAGGGAACGTTTCTTCTACGTCCCTGTGGAAGAGGTGATGACACGGAACCCCGTATGTGTTTCGCCTGATACTAAGATAGATACGATACTCAACCTAATCAATCGCAGGTTTATCCATGCCGTACTGGTGGTGGATGAGCAGCAACACCTGCTGGGTATCGTGGATAATTTCAGATGTATGGTATGACAAGATTTTATCTTCTACTAATATTTCTATTCACCATCATGATCAACACCACAACGCTACAAGCCCAGAATGCTTCTGCCGGGAACAATCCTACAGAGCGCCTGTCTGCCAACGGTGAAACGAGCGTGGTGGTGAGTGATGCATTGAAGCAACTGGATGTGCCCTTCTATGAAGGGGGTAGCGTGACATTGCTACCCAGTGGCATAGAGAAGTTTGAGGATATGTTCAAGGCTATCCGTCAGGCTCGTCGCTATATCCACCTGGATTACTTCAATTTCCGCAACGACACGATAGGCTGGGCACTGTTTGGTCTGCTGGGCGAGAAGGCGCGAGAGGGTGTGCAGGTGAGGGTGCTATGTGATGACTTCGGTAATCGAAGCAACGATCATCCCCTGACACGTCACCATCTGGACAGTATACGAAGCATGGGTATACAGATCAAGATCTTCGACCCTATGGTGTTTCCTTGGATCAACCATTTCTATCATCGTGACCATCGTAAAATCGTGGTCATTGATGGTGAGATAGCCTATAGCGGCGGTATGAATGTGGCAGACTACTACCTGCACGGCAAACCCGAGATAGGCGAGTGGCATGACATGCACATGCGTCTGGAAGGTCCTGTGGTACAGCGCTATGAGGAGGTTTTTGAGGAGAGTTGGGCCAAGGAGGCTAAGGAGAAACTGAATGGTGAGGAGTACCTGGGTTCAGGACAGACGGTGAGCGATTTCTACTACGACTTGCGTCCTGATACCACGACAGACATACACCAGAAGACGATAGCTGTGGTGCATCGAAAACCCGGCAAACGCAGCAAGGACATGCGTAAGGCCTACGTGGCAGCTATTGATGCAGCGAAGAGTCATATACAGATTGTAAATCCTTATCCCACAGGTGTGTACAGTGTACGCCGTGCCCTATACCGTGCCCTGAAGCGAGGTGTAAGGATAGAGTTTATGGTATCGGCCAAGAGTGATGTGCCCATCACACCCGATGTAGTGGGCATACAGATGCGACGACTGATGAAGCGAGGGTGTGAGGTGTACTACTACGAGACGGGTTTTCACCACAGTAAGTTCATGATCGTAGATGACCAACTCTGTACCATAGGTTCGGCCAACATGGATGCACGCAGCATGCTCTTTGACTATGAGGTGAATGCCTTTATCTTCTCCCCTGAGACTGCGCACGAATTGCAACGTATCTTCGAGCACGACAAGGAGGAATGTACGCTGCTTACTCCCGAAGGATGGAAAAAACGTTTCAACTTGGGACACCGCATCGTAGGACGCATCTTCGGAGTGGCAAAGGGATTCTTTTAGTGTTTAAGTGTTTAAAGTGTTAAGGGTTTAAGAGTATATTAGGTTAAAATAGGAGAGCCGGCCTCATTGCGAGGTCGGCTCTCTTTCTAGGTCTTTCTAGGTCTTTCTAGGTCTTTCCTAGATCTTCCTAGTTTGATTATCGTTTTGGTTCAGGGCTGGTCCATAAACCATAAACCCTGAACCATAAACTATTTACGCTTACTTCATCATCACCTTGATGGTGCGGCCATTGCTCATCTTGATGAGGTTGATACCAGGCTGAGGCTGAGCGAGACGTACACCGTTGAGGTTGTAGAATGCAACGGGAGTAGCGATGCTTTCAGTCTCAACGCTCTCGATAGCATCGGTGTCATCATTTGCACCACCAGCCACGGGAACATCCTCCACATTGTTGCCTGAACCATAGTAGTAGAGGTTCCACTTACCTACGACAACATAGTCGTTGGTACCTATGGTCTGGTCAAGACGCAGACCAATGGTCACCTCACCATTCTTGCCAACATAGAAGGGCAGTTCGTTGAGGTAGTAACCTGCGTTGAAGCAAGCCACACTGGCATCAGTACCATCGGGAACGGTGATACCGTTGATAGTGCGGGTGTTGATACCCTCGGGCATAGCGGTGATAGCCTTGGCACCCTCAGAGAGGTTCATGACAGCCTTCTCATAGCTGGTCTCAGCGTTAGCGAAGAGCTTGCAGAGGTGAGTGTCAGCACCTGCGTTGATGTTGGCCTCTTCCTCCTCGTAGCTACCTGCACGGTAGAAGGTGTGAACGGTAACCTTGTATGTACCCTCGGGCAGACCAGAGAGTTTCTGTGAGAGGCTGAAGGTACCCTTGTTGAAGCTTGAAGTGTACTTCTTGTAGCCATTCAGAGCACCCTCGACATTCCAACCATCAATGCGCTTCTCGTCCTTGTTACCCTTGGTGGGGTCGAAGTCGTTGTTGACAATCAGACTGCTCTGATCGCTCTCCTCGCCAATGCCGGTGTTGCTGCCTGCACCATAGTAGTAGAGATTCCACTGACCAATAACGGTGTAGTCATTTGTACCGATAGTCTGGTCGAGCTTCAGACCAATAGTAGCTTTGCCATCCTCGCCAACGGTGAACTTCAGTTCGTTCAGGTAGTAACCTGCATTGAAGCAAGCAATAGAAGCATCTGTACCATCAGGAACGGTGATACCGTTGATGGTCTTGGTGTTGATACCCTCGGGCATAGCGGTGATAGCCTTGGCACCCTCAGAGAGGTTCATGACAGCTGTCTCCTCGCTACCAGCGTAGAGCTTCATGAGATGAGTGTCCTTGCCAGCATTGATGTTGGCCTCTTCCTCCTCGTATGAACCAGCACGGTAGAAGGTGTGTACGGTAACCTTGTACTCGCCCTTTGGCAGACCGGTGAGGTCCTGATGGAGGTCGAAGGTACCCTTGTTGAAGCTTGCGGTGTACTTCTTGTAACCGTTCAGTGCACCACTAACAGCCCAACCGTCGATACGCTTCTCGTCCTTGCTACCCTTGGTGGGGTCGAAGTTGTTGTTGACGATGAGATCTGTTACATCCTGCTCAGTAACAGCAGGAGCAGCATTACCCATGTACAAGAGGTTCCATGCACCGATAACGGTGTAGTCGTTGGTACCAATAGTCTGGTCGAGCTTCAGACCAATAGTGCTCTTGCCATCCTCGCCAACGGTGAATACCAGTTCGTTGAGGTAGTAGCCAGCGTTGAAGCAAGCAATAGAAGCATCTGTACCATCAGGAACGGTGATGCCATTGATAGTCTTGGTGTTGATACCCTCGGGCATAGCGGTGATAGCCTTGGCACCCTCAGAGAGGTTCATGACAGCAGTCTCCTCGCTACCAGCGTAGAGTTTCATGAGATGAGTGTCCTTGCCAGCATTGATGTTAGCCTCTTCCTCCTCGTATGAACCAGCACGGTAGAAGGTGTGAACGGTCACCTTGTACTTACCTGCAGGCAGACCTGCGAGATCCTGATGGAGGTCGAAGGTACCCTTGTTGAAGCTTGCGGTGTACTTCTTATAACCATTCAGAGCACCACTTACTACCCAACCGTCGATGCGCTTCTCGTCCTTGCTACCCATTGTGGGGTCGAAGTTGTTGTTCACGATAGCAGAAGTATAGTCAACGGGGTTCTCCTCGCTGGCAATGCTGTTACCCATCTTGATAGCGACGGTGTAAGCCTTCAACTGCTCGATGGCAGCCTCAGCCTCTTCGTTGCTCAACTCATACTCGGCAAATGCGTCGTTGATCTCCTTGAAGTATGCACCAGCTACGTCAAGGGTAACCTTGTCAGCATTCTCAGGAGCATTGAGGACGGCCTGGTCAAGGTTGAACAGGGCAACCTCCAGATCCTGATAGATGGTAACACCGTTGTTGACAGCATCCAGGGCCTTCTTCAGGGCAATCAGGGCATTGTACTTGTCATCTGAGTTCTTTGCATCCTGCAGAGCGCTGCTGAGAGCATCCTTCTCGGGATAACCACATTTAGCCTCAGCCAAAGCCTCAGCCTTGGGAGTGAGGTCAGCGAGCATAGAGGTCAGTGCCTCAGCGTTCTTGGCACGGAAGGTAAGGGTGACACCACCTGCGTAGAGACCAGCGTTCTCGTTGGTACGCAGACGGTTAGCAATACCAATACGCATCTTACCATCTGTTACGAGGCCGTACACCTTCACGGGATACTTGCCTGCCAGGAAGGCTGCAGAAGCCAGATCAGCGGTGTTCACGGGATCCTCCATGGTGGCACAACCAATCTTGGTGTCGAAATCGTTGATATAAGCATAGGTCTGACGGATGTCCTCATTCTCGCTGTACACAGCCTGGAGGTTCATCTCGTAGAGACCGTTTTGCATGTCAGTAAGTTCCTGGTATACATCGCATACACGGCCCCATGCATCGAATACGGGGAACTCCTTGCTACCAGTAGGCCAGTTGATACCTGCTGCTGCAGTCCATCCACCTTCTTCCTTGAAGTCGGGGTTCTTCAACAGGCTCGTCAGGTCATCACCATCACGCATGCAGTTCAGTTTTGCCAAACGGAAGATTTCCTCAAGGTACTTCTTCTCAGCAGTAATTTGAGTAGCATCCAGTTCGCGGTTTATCATGATATACGCACCTGTACCATTGCCGTTATAAGCACCGGCAGCAGGATTCTCCTCGTCAAAGAGATAGCTGGACAGCAGATCCATTTCGTCACTCATGCCATCAGTTGAGTTTATCCATGATAAGGCATCATAATACAGCTCCAGATACTCGCTGTAGGCCTCACGGCTCTGCTCCAGGGCTTGTGCCTGTTTCATAAACGCAGCATAGGCAGCAGCCAGAGTCTCGATAGATGAAGCCTCGCTCAATGCCTGCTTGGCTGTGGTGTATGCCTCGATGACAGATGCCTGTGCCAGTACCTCGTCAAGGTTGGGCTGAGTCTGCAGAACCTGCTGTACGAGCAACTTCTGAGCCTCCTCGCTTGCACCGAGGTAGTAGAGGTAAACATTGTCCAGACCAACCCAGTTGGGACCCTGTGCGGGAATGTCCAGGCCAATCTCGAGACTGTTGCCTGCTACGACAGCATAGGTGGTGAATACCTGCTCCTCATCAATCTGAGTAGCTGTAACTGCTGTACGGCCATCACCTGCATAGAGGTAGGCGCCACTACCAGTGTTGCTGAATGCCAGGGCACTCAGACGATAGACACCAGCGGGGATACCCTCCACGTTGGCACTGATCTTACCAGGGGTAAAGGCATTGGGATGCCAGTTCTCATAGTGATTGCCAGTAGCGCTGTAGTCCTTGGCATTGTTACCATTGCTTGCACCCTTATTCTGTGCACCTGTGGTTGAGGTCCAACATGTAGGACCGTTGCTGAAATCTGTTGCGATGCCCAGCATAGCAAGTACCTCAACGGGATTCTCCACGGTAGCAATGTTGTACTTGGCCATTTTTACAGCCTCAGACAGAGCCTTGGCTGCTGCATTCAGTTCCTCCACGGTGCTCTTGTTGTTGTCATAGACAGCCTTTGCATCGCTGATGGCCTTTGTGTCAGTACCGTTAGTGGCATTGGCCTCTGCCAGCACCTTGCCCAGCTCGATAGCAGCATTGTACTGGTTGGTAGCCTCAACGTATGAGGTATAGTCAGCAGGGGTCACGAAGATCCAGTTGAGCTGACCTTCCTCGGAGAAGTACAGACGAGTGTCGTTCTTCTCGGGTACACCACCAAAGTAGAGGTATTCGTTGTTGTGCTCAGTGTTGGCAGAAGAAAGTCCGATGCGGCACTCGTTGTTACTTGTACCATCCATGAACTCGATGGTGAACTGATTGTTCTTCTTGCCATCCTTGGTGTTGTCTACATATACACTGTTGATGTTGTCGGGCTCAATGAACATGTAGCCCCACTGGTTGGCCATCCATCCACTCAACACATAGTTGGTGATGTAGTAAGAACCATCAATGGTTCCGTTCTCGATAATCACTTTGTGACCGAGTGTTGCGCTGTAGCTGGCGCGTGTCCCCCAGTCATTGGCTCCCAGGAGGAAGCCCTCAGCCTCGGTATTGAAGAGGTAGCACTCTGTTCCTACAGAAAGGTCTTGGCCCTTGGGTGTAGCGGGCTTTGTCCACTCTGCAAATGAGCAAAGGCTTACCAATAGCGAAGCTAAAAACAGGTAAGTTTTTTTCATTGATTGATTGGTTTTAGGTGAATAAATATAATTATATAAGGTGTAAATTAATGTTTTGGCTTTATTCGTTCTGCAACTGAATTGCAGGTTGTCGGGGGGGGCATCGTATTATTTCCCTTATGGTACAGGGCTTTTTGTTTCCGTCTATTCCAGAATGTCGTGCATGATGTCTATCTCGTGCTGTTCTTTGCCCAGGGAGAGGAGGAGGTCATTGTCCTCATTGAAGGGTGTCAGGGCATCGGTGATCTTAGGGTCGTCGGTGAGGTAACGTTGGATATAGCCACGATAGAGTTCGATGGCCTTGACGGTATCATCCATTACCCATGCTGCGTGTCCGGCGTTCAGATAGTCCTGCCAGCGTGCAGAGGTGCTGTCCAGCACCTTCTGGTAGTATTTCATGGCTTGTTCCGTTTTACCCTGCTGCAAGGCACACCAGGCTATGGCGCGCTGTGAGGGGATGATGCGCTTCTCCTCCAGTTCCAGATGATAGAATCGCTGTGAGGCATCTTGCCAGCGCTGGAGTTGCATCAGACATAGTCCCGTCTCGGAGATGGTCTTGGTGTTCTCAGGTTCCAACTGTTCCAGTTGCAAGAGGCAGTCCAAGCGTTGTTCGTGACGTTCCAGGTGTGCATAGCATTGCTGCATCTGGTTCAGTGTCCAGATGTGCTCAGGCTCCAGCATGTCTGCCTGTATATAAAGGTTTACCGCTGCTGCATACAATCCCTGCTGTTGTTTGCAGAAAGCAGCAGAGCGTAAGGTCTCGGCATCACACCCTTCCAGTTTGACCAGTTGGTTCAGGTAGGTCTCAGCCTCTTTGTAGTTCTTGTATTTCAGCAGATAGTCTGCCAGATAATGCAGTCCCTCGCGATTTTCGTTCAGGGCTAAGCTGAGTATGGGATTTTCAAGCCAGTTGGCACTGAGCGTGAAAGGGTTTTTCCACTCCTGGCATCGTGGCCACATGGTGAACACACGATATAGTTGTTTCATGTATTTGAGGTAGGCCTGTTTCTGACCCTCAGGGCTTCCGGTAGCGTCTTGCGTTAGAACCTTGAAGGAAGACATGATGCCATCTCCCAGTTCGTGGATTGTGTCTATCATGTGTTGTAAAGTATGCTTTTCCTCCTTGTCAGCTTGGTGCATGATCGTGAAGGCTGTAGCATACTGGTCTATATCGCATTCTCCGTTGTTCGACATGGTATGGAGTAGGTTCAGGAAATCCACAGCTTCTTCTCCGCCGTTCTTTGACAGTTTGGAGAGTTCCGTTCTGTTCTTATCGTAGGGTAGGAACCAGTGAGGCAGTTCCTTGAAGAAGTTCAAGGTGCGTATGAAACGCATCTGACCGGTATTGAGGTCAATACCATCCTGGTGCATATCTACAATCTTATGCATGACGTTCTGAAGCTGTTTGCGTTCCTTCTCGTCCTCCACAGGAAGGTCCACGTTCGGCTCTCCGTTCTCGTCCAAATCAATATTAATATGAATATTATTTCTGCCGTTCTGGGCCAGTTTTATGAGATGAGGCAGAATCTCGTTCTCCATCTTTTCGTGGGCCGCATGTGCCTGTTGGCAGATCAGGAAAGCTTGGTTGATATATGCCAGATCGTTTTGGAATGCCTTTGATGCGAATTGTTTCTCGATGATCCCGAACTGCGAAACCTCTGTGGCTTGCATCTGTTCTGGGTGTTTCAGGGAGGCCAGTACCAGTCCACAAAGGGCACGTTTCTGCAATGCTCCCTCTTTGCTGAGCGAGAGTTTGTGTAGCAGTAGCAGTTTCCAAGTGTCTATGTACTCCGTCAATGCCAGCGTCAATGCAGAGATGCATAGGCATAGCTCCGTCTGGGTAAACTTCTCCATGAGGTCGAACACCTGTGTCATTACGTTCTCCTCCCATGGCTTGCTGGTCCAGATGGCGTAGAACAGTTGGTCGAGCAAGGTTTCTCGTTTTGCTGTATTACGCCTCGTTCCGCTCATCTTGGCCGAAAGGGTCAGTACATCCTCCTGTGCTTCTTCCAGTTTCCTGGCTATCTGCACGTACATCTCGCCTTGGCGGTGAATCAGTCTGTATGCACGTTCGGCCTTAATCAGCATAATGTGGGCCTTGGCCTCCATTACCAGTTTCAGCTCTCTGCTTTTTTCGTCCTTTCCTCCTGTGCTGATAAAATTCAGCAGGTAATTATAACTTTGTTCCAATTGGTGAAACCCATCAAGTTCTTCAGCCAACTGAACCTCTTTCAGCAAGAGGTCTATCAGATACAGGGCATCGTGCAAGTGGTGGCGATGCAACTCTTTGTGAGCATCCTGTGCAAGCTGTATGAAAACTTCAGGTGTCAAGGGGAAAGAAATTATAAATTACTAATTATAAATTATAAATTATAAGTTGATGGGTTATAGGTAACAGTTACGTTCGTTGTGCAACCATTCTTCAGCTTCTTGCTGTGCCTTCTTGTACTGTGTGGTGTCCAAGGGGGCGGGATGCCATTCGTACCAATGTACGCGTTTGAGTTGTCTCTCGGGGATGCGGAATGTCTCGCGGTAAATGTTGTGCAGAATGGCTGTGTCGGGATGAGCCACAATCTTTCGGCGTGCCTTTTCGTAGACATCCAGCAGTGTTTTGACCTGCATACTTCTCCGCGAGTCCTTCTTCTGCTTGGTGGGAATGCCGATGACGGTCCATGAGGTGGCATCCTCAGGCTGCTTCCACACGCATTCCGTGAGTGTGGTGTCACACAGCAGGGAGTAGGGTTGAGGTAGGAAGGCTGCATCTACCAATCCTCCACACAGCATCTCGTAGCGCAGTGGTGTAGAGCCTATCTGTACACGGAAGATGTCCAGTGTGGTGAGGTCCTTCCCCACCAGTATCTTGTCGCTCCAGTAGTCGCTTTGGCTATGACGTTCCATAGCCACCAGGCGTTCCTTGAGCTGTTGTATCCGGTTTATTTTCTTCTCTTTTGGAGAATAGAGTCCCAGTGTGCTCACTGTGGTGGCAATGGGAGTGATATCATAGTTCTGTTCGCTTTTCAGCATGATGATGCGTGCCACATCCGTGAAAGTGACCTCTGCGTATCCTCGGCAAATAGCTGTGTCGCAGTCCATCATCGATTCGTATTGTGCCAGTCTGATGTCGTTGCCAGCCTCAGCCAGCATACCCGTATTCTCAGCATAATACAGGGGTAGCGTCTCCAGGGTAGGGAAGACGGCCACATGAAGAGCCAGCGAGTCTTGCTTTGCCAGTTCTTCTTTAGAAAAAGTCTCCTCTGCCTGTCGGCATGAACTGAACAGGCAGAGGAGTAAACCTATGATTGCTAATCTTTGCATTCGTTAGCCCTTGATAGCTGCTACACCGGGGAGTACCTTACCCTCGATAGCCTCGAGCAGAGCACCACCACCAGTTGAGATGTAAGAAACCTTGTCGGTCAGACCGAACTTGGTGCAGCAAGCTACAGAGTCACCACCACCGATCAGAGAGAATGCACCCTCAGCGGTAGCCTCAGCGATAGCGTCGCCGATAGCCTTTGAACCAGCAGTGAAGTCATCGCACTCAAAGCATCCAGCAGGACCGTTCCACAGGATGGTCTTAGCACCCTTGATAGCGTCAGCGAACTTCTGACGGCTCTCAGGACCTGCATCCAGACCGTCCCAGCCTTCCTCGATAGCGTTGCTGGGGAACACCTTGATCTCAGCACCGGGCTTAACGCTGAAGGTACCGAAGTCATAACCGGTGCAGCATACTGAGTCAACACCCAGAACGAGCTCTACGCCGTTCTCCTTTGCAACCTTCTCTACGTCGAGAGCAACGTCCAGCTTGTCGAGCTCAACGATAGAAGCACCAATCTCACCACCGTGAGCCTTAGCGAAGGTATAGGTCATACCACCACAGAGGATCAGCTTGTCAACCTTGCCCAGCAGGTTCTGGATGATACCGATCTTAGAAGATACCTTTGAACCACCCATGATAGCTACGAAGGGACGCTTGATGTCACCCAGAACGGCGTCAACAGCTGCAACCTCCTTCTCCATCAGGTAACCCAGCATCTTGTTGTCAGCATCGAAGTAGTCAGCGATAACTGCGGTAGAAGCGTGCTTGCGGTGAGCTGTACCGAAGGCATCCATAACGTAGCAGTCAGCATAGCTTGCCAGAGTCTTAGCGAACTCCTTCTGGCTTGCCTTCATAGCCTTCTTTGCCTCCTCGTATGCGGGATCCTCCTTGTCGATGCCTACGGGCTTGCCTTCCTCCTCGGGATAGAAACGAAGGTTTTCGAGCAACAGAGCCTCACCCATCTTCAGCTCAGCAGCAGCGTCAGCAGCCTTTGCGCAGTCGGGAGCAAAGCTAACGGGGCAACCCAGAGCCTTCTCTACAGCCTCGCGGATCTGGCCCAGTGACTTCTTCATGTCTACCTTGCCCTTGGGCTTACCCATGTGGCTCATGATGATAGCAGCACCGCCGTCAGCGATGATCTTCTTCAGGGTAGGCAGAGCACCACGGATACGGGTGTCATCGGTGATAACGCCCTCACCGTTCAGGGGTACATTGAAGTCAACACGTACGATTGCCTTCTTGCCGGCAAACTTGTAATCGTTAATTGTCATTGTTTTGTGAATTTATTATTGTTAATAATACTTGAGTTTCTCTACTCCTTGTTTTTGAGATGGCAAAGTTAGTGCTTTTTGCTGTCTTGTGCAAATTTTCGGGCGCAAAAATTATACAATCCGCATGTCTTGCAATGAGGATTGCGCGCTGTGCACGCATAACGTCCATGCAGAATGAGCCAATGGTGGGCTGTGGAGACCAGTTTGGCAGGTATGTTTTTTACCAGTTCCTTTTCTACGCTCAAGGGGGTAGTGCAACGTGCCGGGACCAGTCCGATACGGTGACTCAGTCGGAAGACGTGAGTGTCAACGGGCATGCACGATTTCTGGAAAATCACTGCCTGAATGACGTTTGCCGTCTTTCTGCCTACACCTGGCAGGCGTTCCAGTTCCTCGCCCGTACTGGGCACCTCGCCGCCATATTCGCTCAGCAGCATTTGTGCCATTCCCACCAAGTGCTTAGCCTTGTTGTTGGGGTAACTCACACTCTTTATGTATGCCAGAATCTCCTCGGGTGATGCCTTTGCCATGCTAACTGCCGTAGGGTAGGCCTCAAACAGCCTGGGAGTCACCATGTTCACACGTTTGTCCGTGCACTGCGCACTCAGCATCACCGCCACGAGCAACTCGAAAGGATTGCCATAGTGCAGCTCTGTTTCTGCTATGGGCATTGTCTCCTGAAAATAGGCTATAAGTCGTTCGTATCTTTCCTTTTTGGTCATTTTTCTGCATTTTTCCATGCAAAGATACAAAATAAATGGGTTGGGGATGACTCAGAAACAGATTTTTATGTATTTTTGCAGAAACTTTATGATACTGACCAGAGTTAGAACCTAACCAAAACATGAGATACATTTCGTTGTTGCTTTTTACCTGGGTTGCCCTTGCTGCCCAGGCACAGGACTGGGTGGAGCTTCATCATAGCTACAAGGGTAAGGACTGGATTATTCCCTTGCGCATTCGTGAGGTAGGGGAGATGCATGCCGATGAGGCTCTTCGTCAATTTTCCTTTGATATGATTCCACTTGAGGATCATGAGGCTCAGCAACTATCCTTCTCTATGGAGCAGATTGACAGTCTGCTCTTTTCCTCTGACCTTCCCGATTCACTCAAGGGGCACGACAAGTATCGTGTCTTTACCCTTAATATCCATACTGTTGGGGCACAGCCGATACGTGAGAAAGAGGTGTGGGTGGATTGTCATTTCGCACTGGATGGAATGGGGGAGTACAGCCATTACAGTGGTACGGGGCGCATTCGTGGACGTGGTAATAGTACCTGGGAATGGTATGATAAGAAACCTTACAAATTCAAGCTTGATGAGAAGAGTAAACTATTGGGTTTGGAGAAGGCGCGCAACTGGAACCTTATGGCCAACTATCGCGATGTTACGGATCTTATGAATGCACTGGCTTTCGAGACAGCACGTTGTCTGGGTATGCCTTATACCAACCATACACGATTTGTGGAGGTCTTTCTTAATGACGAATACGTGGGTCTGTATCATTTGACGGAGAAGATTGAAGTAGGTAAGAATCGCGTGAATATCAGTGATGAAGATGGTCTTCTCTTGAGTTTTGATTTAGATGACGGTCCGTCACTCAGTCCAGGTTCAGGTGACAATTTTTCTTCACGCATCTATGGTCTTCCCGTCTGTGTAAAACATCCCGAGAATCCCTCTGAGGCAAAGTTGGATAGCATACGTCAGGAGTTGGCTGTCATCGAGAAAGCCATACAGCAGCACAACTATCCTCTGGTGGATTCACTGGTTGATATACCGTCCTTTATCGGTATCCTTCAGTTGCACGAATATCTTTACAATGTGGAGATTGATGCACCACGCAGTGTCTATGCTTTTCGTGACAAGGGAGGCAAACTGACATTCGGTCCGGCATGGGACTGGGATGCTGCCTATGACTTCGATTGGAGCAATATGTACACGGGGCATAACTATTTTGCCGACTATCGCGAACTGCTCTTTGGTACGGGGCCTGCTACCAACACAGGTGCGGCATATCATGTCAATGGTTTCTGGACGGATATGTTCCAGGACAGCGATTTCGTAAGTCTGTACAAGGATCGTTGGCAGAGTGTCAGCGATACCATTCTTACCCACGTCTGGGCCGAGATGGAGCAGTATCTTAGGCATCTTCGCGAAGGTGCCTATGAGCGTGATATCGCTCGTTGGCCTATCAAGGGTAAGAATATTGATACGGAGGTGGATAAGATGCACAGTTGGCTGACCAATCGTCTTTCCTACATCAATAAGGTGGTGGCTGCTTATCCCTCAGGTTCGCCTTATGTCCCAAACGATGATCCTGCAGAAGATGACGCAGACTACACCATTGTGAATGGCGAACTGGTAGTGCATAAGACGTTGGACTTCTCGCGTGGCTATTCGCAGTTGGGCACGATAGATTTGCCCAAAGAGGTGGTGTCACAGCTGATGGGTGTCACGCCCAATACCCTCGTTCCGCTCAATGCTGATGGCAGTCAGGGCAGTAATACTGCTGCAGGCCTCTATGGCGCATGGTTTGATGAGTATGGCAATACCAACAGCTGGAGTTGGGGTCACGTCTATATCGAGAGCAACGACCTCTATACTTGGCATTATGGTTGTCATCCCGACAACTGCCGTTCTGGCGATACTCACACCGTACGCATGCAGTATGGACGTAGTCGAAAGCAACTCAATGTCACGGTCACTTTCACTATAAAGTAGCTTTTTTGCAAACACGTTGTAGCAAAATAATCTATTTATCAAGAAAAATTACTAAAATGTAGTAGTTTTTCAGATTATTACTTACCTTTGCAAGATACTATGTCTAATTTTTAGTAAGTGATCGTAATTACCTATGCCTGAGATATACTATTCTGCAGTCGGCATATTTGCCGTCATAGTCCACTGCCTCATCAATACGGTCTTTTATCACAAGCCTGTTGTTGATGTCACGTCCCGGGAGTACAGGCGATTTCTCTCTGCCGTATTGATCTATTTCGTGAGCGATACGCTGTGGGGTATACTGGATTCACTGGATATCATTCCGCTCCTATATGCCGATACGGTGGTCTATTATCTGGCCATCGCCCTTACGATAATATGCTATTGTCGTTATGTCATTGCCTTCCTGCATCTTGAGAAGACCTTTGGCAAGTTGCTCAATGCTTTCGGTATCCTGTTCCTGGTGGGTGATGTCATTCTGCTGATCGTCAATTTCTTCTACCCCGTCTTCTTCTATTTTGACAACGAGGGAACCTATAACGTATGTCCTTTGCGCGACATGGCGCTCTTTTGCCAGTTCTCCATGTTTGTCGTCATAGCACTGATATCACTTGTCTCCGTCATTCGTTCCGATGGAGAGGCAAAGCGCAGAAACCACGCCATAGCCTTCTTCTCTCTGACATTCATCCTGGGCATTGTGGCCCAACTCTTCTATCCTCTCTTGCCTCTCTATTCCATTGGTGTGTTGCTGGGTATGATCATCATCCACGTCTTCGTTCATGTCGAGGAGATAGAGAATCTCAAGGATATGCTGCAGGAGAATACCGATATTATCGACAATTCGGGTTATGGTATTTGGCGTATCTGCCTGAACAAGGACGGACATAACACCATGACGGCCAACGATACCCTCATGCGCATATTTGGCGTGGAGGAGGGCCGTTATACCCCCGAGGAGTTCTATAAGTTCTACCATTCCCGCTTGCATGAGGATGTGCAGGAGATAGAATCCCAGGATTACAAGCAGATGGAGGAGGGGCAACTGCGTTCTCGCTTCCTTGCATGGGAGCATCCCACCAAGGGACTGATCTATCTCAGTGCCGGAGGTATTCGTCACATCCAACCTAACGGCGAGACGGTCATTTCGGGCTATTGTGGTGATGTCACGCTGCAACGTTCTCAGATTATCGACCTGAATATCAGGCTTGAGGAAGCTATGCGTAAGGCTGAGGCTGCCAATCGTGCCAAGTCAGACTTCCTTTTCAATATGAGCCATGACATCCGTACGCCCATGAATGCCATCATCGGTTATACAGGTCTGATGAGGAAGCACTATCATGATGAGGTTCGCTGCATGGACTACCTCTCCAAGTTGGAGCAATCCAGCGATTTCCTGCTCTCCCTCATCAACAATGTCCTGGAGATGGCACGTATCGAGAGTGGCAAGGTGGAACTCGACGAGGTTTCCTTTTCCCTCGTACAGATGGCGGAGGAGGTCAAGGGTCTCTACTCCGACCTGATGAAGCAGAAACAACTGGATTTCACGCTGCAAATGGATATTACCACCCCATGTGTCTATGTGGATCAGGTCAAGGCCAAGGAGATTATCCTCAATCTTGTTTCCAATGCCTACAAGTATACCCCAGAGGGTGGAAAGGTGTCGCTCTCTTGTCGTGAATTGCCGTCAGACAAGCCTGGCTATGCCGTGTTCCAGAACACCATCTCTGATACGGGTATCGGCATGTCCCATGAGTTCCTTCCCCGATTGTTCGAGGAGTTCTCGCGCGAGAAAACCTCTACCGACAATAAGATTCAGGGCACTGGCCTCGGAATGCCTATCGTCAAGCGACTTGTTGACCTCATGGGTGGAACCATCAATGTCGAGAGTGAGTTGGGCAAGGGCACTACGATCGTTGTCACCCTCACGCACCGCATTGCTGATGGTGATTCCTTGGCGCTCCAGAAACAGGAGGACATCGATACCTCTATCTTCCAGGACAAGCGTATCCTCTTGGCCGAGGACAACGATCTCAATGCCGAGATTGCCGAGGCCGTTCTCGCCGAGGCTGGTTTCGAGGTAGAGCGCGCTGTGGATGGGGTGGTCTGTGTGGATATGCTGCTCAAGGCGCAGTCCCACTATTATGATCTCATCCTCATGGATATACAGATGCCCAATCTCGATGGTTACCTGGCTACGCGCAAGATTCGTCTCCTTCAGGACCAGGCCAAGGCTCACATCCCTATTGTTGCCATGACGGCCAATGCCTTTGACGAGGACCGAAAGCGTGCCGCTGAGGCTGGTATGAACGGCCATCTGGCCAAGCCCATCAATGTCCGCCAGCTCTTCCGTGTCTTACAGGAGGTATTGGGATAGATCCTTCCCCAAACACAAAGGGCAACCTCCTACCAATGGGAGGCTGCCCTTAAACCCTTAAACCTTTAAACTTTTTAACTTTTAAGCTCTTACTGCTGCTGGCGCTGTGGACGCTGGCCACCGCCGAAGCCCTGACCTCCACCAAAGCCCTGACCACCACCTTGGCGCATACGTGAGCGACGCTCCTCCTGAGCCTTCTGGTATGCTGTATACTGCTCCTCGGTAAGGATACCCTTCAGTACCTTCTCCTGAGCCTCTTGGCGCTTCTGCATCTCCTCGCGGTTGAAACCACCACGACCCTGGCCGGGCTGAGCCTGCTGGCCTCCAGCCTCCATTGCCTTACGGATGCTGTCACGACGAGCTGCCTGAACCTTGCTCTCTGCCAGGAAGTAGTCATATAGTTTCTTGTACTGCTCATCATTGACCTTGCAGGTCTCCTTGATCTGGTCTGCCTGACGCTTGGCCATATCCTCAGGGTTCATCTGCATACGCTGGCCACCACCACCGGGGAACTGAGCAGAAGCTGTAATAGTCACGAACATTGCCACGAGGGCGAAAAATAACTTTTTCATGTCTTTGATGTTTTATTGGTTAAATAATAGTTTTTCTCTTGTAACCCTTTATCTCATAGACACTTTGCTATGTGGATAGTTTAATGGTGAATGACAAAAAAGATGAAAAATATTTGTTTTGTTGCCTTATTATTACTACTTTTGTGGAACTTTACACCTATTTATATTATTATGAAAATACAAAACATCTTTTTGGCGTTGGTTGCCTGTCTTGTTTCCGTTACTGGCAAGGCACAGCGTTTTGGTGATTATTTCGAAGATAAGACGCTGCGTCTGGACTATACCTTCAGTGGTGATAATCGTCATCAGGAGATCTATCTGGACGAACTGAGTCAGAGCGAAGGATGGTATGGACGTCGTGGCAATCTGGATAGCCTCTTTCTGCAGGGTAATGGACAGTTGACCGTGACAGATCCCGAAAGTCACAAGACGCTCTATCGCTATTCCTTCAGTACCCTGTTTCAGGAATGGCAGAGCAGTGAGGAGGCAACAAAGGTCAGGAAGAGTTTTGAGAACGTCTTCCTGATGCCCTTCCCCAAGAAACCTGTAGATGTAACAATCTCCTTGACAGATACACATAATCAGGTGAAGGCTAAACTGACCCATCGTGTGGATCCTAAGGATATCCTGATTCGCCAGATAGGCAAGGTGGGACAGACGCCCTGGAAGTACATCCACAAGGGTGCTGACAGCAAACGGGCTATTGATGTGGTAATTATGGCAGAGGGCTATACTGAGGAGGAAATGGACAAATTCTGGGAAGACTGCCAGATGAGCGTGGATGCCTTCCTGACTCATGAACCCTTTAAGTCGTTGGGCGAGAAATTCAATTTCATTGCCGTATTTTCTGCATCAAAGGAAAGTGGGGTGAGCATCCCTCACAAGGACCTCTGGGTGAATACTGCTTTGGGTGGAAACTACGACACGTTCTATAGCGAGAGATACCTTACTACGTTGAAACTGAAGCGTGTACATGATGTGTTGGCTGGCATTCCCTATGAGCATATCATCATTCTGGCCAATACGGAAAACTATGGTGGAGGTGGTATCTACAACAGCTATATGATGTCCTCTGCCCATCATGCCAAGACGCGTCCTGTGATTGTGCATGAGTTTGGCCACAGCTTTGGTGGTTTGGGTGACGAGTATTTCTATGATGACCAGTACGAGACCATGTACCCTGGTGATACGGAGCCCTGGGAACCCAACCTTACTACGTTGGTTGATTTCAAGTCCAAATGGATGGATATGCTCCATAACCCAGCACCCGAGAAGAAGGTGAATGCAGATGGTTCGGTGGTTTGGGAGAACATTGATACACCCGATGGAAAGGATCTTTACACCAAGGTAGGTGTTTATGAGGGTGGAGGCTATCAGTCAAAGGGCGTGTATCGTCCTGTTCAGGAGTGCCGTATGAAGATTAATGAGGCACCCGTATTCTGTCCTGTCTGTGACCGTGCTATCCGCCGAATTGTAAAGTATTATACAGAATAGAAAAAGAGCTATTTGTTCATTTCTCGGGTTTTGAGTTCCTTCGGTATGCCTTCGGTATGCCTTCGGAACAAATAATGAAAAAGATCCAGTCCCATCGTCTATTGCGATAAGGCTGGATTTATCTATTTTTTATCAGGGTAAAGACTGCATCTTACTGTCTTACCTTCAGTGCTTCACGAGCAGCTGTTTCTGCCTTTTTGGCCAGGAGGGTAGCCTCTTCCTTCAGTTTCTCTGCTTTCTGGATAGCCTTCTCTGCCTTCTGGATGGCTGCATCTGACTTGGCACGTGCCTTGACGGAGTTGTCCACAATCTTCTTGTTGGTCTTGGCTGTCAGGAGGGCTGACTTGCATGTGGTGAGCTGCTGGTGCAACTCCACATTGTCCTTGTCCACCTTCATCTTGGTCTTGACCAACTTGATCTCAGCATTCAGTTCGTCTATCTTCTGTGCGAAGTGTGCGCTCAGTTGCTTGTCAGTCATCTCATCGAGATTCTGTGCGAATGCGCAGGTGCTGCACATGAGTAGCAAGGCAGCAGCAATCATTTTCTTTGTTTTCATACTTTTTATTGTAATATTAAGTAAGTAATCAAAATTATCTTTATAGTGTGTAAGTAAAATGACCGCTTATAATGTATATACTCCCTTTTGCGCATCTCCGCCACCTTTTCTCGGTTGTGATGTCCACATCTATACGCTACATTTTGCCCTCTGGCAAAAGTCAAAAACGCGACACATCTGCACCAAAATTGAGCATATCTATTATAAAGCTAATTATGATCACTTACTTATCAATTATTGCATAGGTTACATCGTTGCAAAATTATAAAGAAAAGTTGACCTAAGCAATATATTTCTGTTTTTTTCTCCTATTTAATAATAATTGCGCGTGTTTGTGTTGGATAATTGAACAGAAAAACGTAAATTTGCAACTATTAATCATAACATAAGTAACAAATAACCCTAAACAGAATTATATGCTAAGCGTAGACGAGTTGAACGACAGACTGATTGACCTGTCATTTGCTGAAGATATAGGTGATGGCGACCACACCACCTTGTGTTGTATTCCCGAGACAGAGATGGGCGAGAGCAAGCTGCTCATCAAGCAGGAGGGTATCTTCGCCGGTGTGGAGATAGCCAAGGAGGTGTTTCATCGCTTTGACCCCGAGATGGAGGTGGAGGTGTACATCCAGGATGGTGCTCACGTGAAACCAGGTGACATCGTGATGAGCGTGAAGGGCAAGGTGCAGAGCCTCTTGCAGACCGAGCGTCTGATGCTGAACATCCTACAGCGCATGTCTGGCATTGCCACCATGACCCACAAGTATCAGCAGGCCTTGATTGATGCTGGTACTAAGACTCGTGTGCTGGATACCCGCAAGACCACTCCAGGCATGCGTATGCTGGAGAAGGAGGCGGTGAAGATAGGTGGTGGAAAGAACCACCGTATCGGTCTGTTTGACATGATTCTGCTGAAGGACAACCATATTGATTTCTGCGGTGGCGTGCATAATGCCATCAGTCGTGCAAAGCAGTATTGCAAGGATCACAGCAAGGACCTGAAGATAGAGTGTGAGGTGCGTGACTGGAAGGAACTGGAGGAGGCTCTGGCAGAGGGTTGTGACCGCATCATGTTTGACAACTTCACTCCCGAGGATACCAAGAAGGCTGTGGAACTCGTGGCTGGACGTTGCGAGACAGAGTCGTCAGGTGGTATCACCTTTGACACCATGATTCCATACGCCAAGGCAGGCGTGGACTTCATCTCCTTCGGTGCCCTGACCCATAGTGTCAAGGGTCTCGATATGAGTTTTAAGGCAGCAGGTTCGGATAAACTGGTGATCAAATAAATATGATGAAAAGAATATTTGCTTGTGTACTGACTTGCCTCCTTACATCGGCAAGTGGTCTTGCCTGTACCAACCTGATTGTCGGAAAAAAGGCATCACAGGATGGGTCCACCATCGTGTCGTACAGTAGTGATGACTATGGAGCATACGGACATTTGTTCTATTTCCCTCATGCGAAGCATAAGGCTGGTGATACGAGATTCCTGTATCACTATGAATCGAATAACTACCTGGGAGAGATACCCGAGGTAGAGGAGACGTATCAGGTAGTGGGACTGGTGAATGAACATCAGTTGACAGTGTTCGAGACAACCTTTGGTGGTCGTGAGGAACTGTGGGAAGGTGATGGCATCATGGACTATGGTAGCTTGATGACCGTGACCCTGCAGCGTGCCAAGACTGCTCGTGAGGCAGTGAAACTGATGAGCGAACTGGCCAATGAGTATGGCTATCAGAGTGAGGGCGAGAGTTTCACCGTAGCTGACCCCAACGAGGTGTGGGTGATGGAGATGATTGGTAAGGGAAAAGGTGTGAAGGGTGCCGTATGGGCAGCCATACGTATCCCAGATGACTGCATCTCGGGACATGCCAACCAGAGCCGTATCCGTCAGTTCCCCCAAGCCAAGAAGATCGACAAGAAACTGGGATTCTACAACGTAGGGGACAGCATCTATTACAGCAAGGATGTCATCACCTTCGCTCGTGAAAAGGGTTATTTTACCGGTAAGGATGCAGATTTCAGTTTTGCTGAGGCCTACAATCCACTGGATTTTGGCGGTGCACGTTTCTGCGAGGCTCGCGTATGGAGTTATTTCAACCGCTGGGCTGACCTGGACATGAACAAGTATCTGGACTATGCCAAGGGTGAGAACAACAACAACCCCATGCCTCTCTATGTCCGTCCTAAACAAAAACTCAGCGTGCAGGATGTCAAGAACATGATGCGCGACCATTACGAAGGTACACCCCTGGAGATTCAGAGCGACCTTGGCATGGGTCCGTACGAGATGCCCTATCGTCCTACACCCCTGCAGTTTGAGGTGGATGGTGTGAAGTATTTCAATGAGCGTCCCATCAGTACACAGCAGAGCAGTTGTATCTATGTGAGCCAGATGCGCAGTTGGTTGCCCGACTATGTTGGTTGCTGTCTGTGGTTTGGCAATGATGATGCCAACATGGTGGCACTCACTCCGGTGTATTGCTGTACCAAGGAGGCTCCCATTCCTTACAACGAGAAGACTGCCGACACGTTCAAATTCTCTTTCAAGAGTGCCTTCTGGCTCTGCAACTGGGTGAGCAACATGGTGTACTACCGTTACAACCAACTCTTCCCCGAACTGCAACAGGTGCGTGACCGACTGGAACGTGACTATAACAACCTGCAGAAGGATGTTGAGACCAAGGTGGCTGGTATGCCCGAGGAAGAGGCAAAGCAGTACCTCTCAGACTACTCGCATCGTATGGCAGGTGGGATGACCGATGAGTGGATGCAGCTGGCTCAGCGCCTGATTGTCAAGTACAACGACATGGCTGTCAAGGCTGTAGACGAGAACGGACGTTACAAGAAGACTGCTGGTGGTGCTCAGGTTCCAGTAGTTCGTCCAGGCTACCCCGAGGCTTACAGAAGGCAAATCGTGAAGCAGGCAGGGGAGCGCTACAGGGTTCCAAAAGAATGATAATTCACAACTTTAAATACAAACCAAAATGGATCAAGAATTAATTAAATCCTGTGAGGCTAAGGCCCAGGAGTGGGTAAACAGTCCCATCATTGACGAAGAGACCAAGGCAGAGGTAAAGGCTCTGCTTGAGGACAGCGACAAGACTGCTTTGGTAGATGCTTTCTATCAGAGTCTGGAGTTTGGTACCGGTGGTTTGCGCGGTATCATGGGTGCTGGTACCAACCGTATGAACAAGTACATCGTAGGTATGGCAACCCAGGGTTTTGCCAACTATATCAACAAGGCCTTCCCCGAGGGTGGCAAGAGCGTTGTCGTAGGTCATGACTGCCGTAACAACGGTCGTATGTTTGCTGAGAGCGTAGCAGCTATCTTCAGCGCTAATGGCATCAAGGCTTATCTGTTTGAGAGTCTGCGTCCTACTCCCGAGATCTCGTTTGCTATCCGTCAGCTTGGTGCTGTTGCCGGTGTGAATGTCACAGCCAGCCACAACCCCCGCGAGTACAATGGTTACAAAGCATATTGGGCAGATGGTGCTCAGGTACTGGCTCCCCATGATACCGGTATCATCGACGAGGTGAACAAGGTGAAGCTGGAGGAGGTGAAGTTCGAGGCAAACAAGGATCTTATCCAGATTATCGGTGGTGAGATGGACTACGATTACATGACTGCCGTTAAGGAGGCCATGATCGACCAGGCTGTCATCAACCGTCAGAAAGACCTTAACATCGTCTACTCTCCCATGCACGGTACTGGTCGTGTGATTGTACCTCTGTGCCTGCGTAGCTGGGGTTTCCAGAATATCAACGTCGTTCCCGAGCAGATGGTGATCGATGGCAATTTCCCCACCGTTATCAGTCCCAATCCTGAGAATGCTGAGGCTATGACCCTCGGTATGAAGCTCGGTACCAAACTGAATGCTGACCTTGTCATCGCTTCTGACCCTGATGCTGACCGTCTCGCTATCGTTTGTCGCGATCCCAAGGGCGAGTGGATCATCATCAACGGTAACCAGACCGCAATGATGTTCTGCTACTATATCATCGAGAACAAGAAGGCTCTGGGTACCTTGAAGCCCAGTGATTTCCTCGTAAAGACCATCGTTACCACAGAGGTGATTGCTGACATGGCCAAGAAGAACAACGTAGAGATTCGTGACTGCTACACCGGTTTCAAGTGGATTGCCCGTGAGATTGCTATCTCAGAGGGTAAGCAGAAGTACATCGGTGGTGGTGAGGAGAGCTTCGGTTTCTTGCCATTCGATAAGGTCCGCGATAAGGATTCACCAGCATCTATCTGTCTGATCTGTGAGATTGCTGCTTGGGCAAAGGATAAGGGCATGACCCTCTATGACCTGTTGATGCAGATCTACTTGGACTATGGTTTCAGCTATGAGCACACCATCAATGTTGTCAAGCCCGGTAAGACTGGTGCTGACGAGATCAAGCAGATGATGGTAGACTTCCGTGGTGCTAATGCTCCCAAGGAGATTGCTGGAAGCAAGGTGATCCTGACCAAGGACTACAAGGCGCTGACAGCCACTGATGCCAATGGTAACGTTACCAAGCTTGATATGCCCGACACCAGCAATGTACTGCAGTGGTTCTGCGAGGATGGTACGAAGATCAGTGTTCGTCCTTCTGGTACCGAACCTAAGATCAAGTTCTACCTCGAGATCAAGGGCACCATGGGTTGTGCCAACTGCTACGCAGGTGAGGTAGAGAAGGCTAAGGCTAAGGTTGAGGAAATCAAGAAGAGCCTGGCTTTGTAGGTGGGTTCTATAAATTCCCACCGCTAGACTATTAATTTACTTGGACTATCGTTTTGTCATCTTTTGGTCTCTTTTCGGTTCAAACTGTCAGTTCAATCAGTTGTGATGCCCGCATCACGCCTTCATTCACTAACACTTTGACCTCGAAAATAAACCCAAAATCTAACAAAGCTAATTTATAGAACCCACCTGTAAATAGTTCCCCCCAACCATAAGGGGGGAGAGATAAACACTATGATAAAGTATTTTGCCTTTTGTCAAGGCGACATATTATTGACTAAGGAGGGGGCGATTCCACAAGGAGAGTCGCCCTCTTTCCCTTTGAAGCCCTGGAACGAGGTCACGCGCCTTACGATGGAAGATGTGACGTGTGTCGTCGTTCGTCTGGATGCTCCCATTTTGTCTGATGATTTCCAGATGATGGGTCTGCGTGCCACATTTGATATACTCTCAGGCACAGACTATCAATTGGCAGGAAAGTGTGCCGAACTGCTTTACTTTGACCAGAATTCAAAGTTCTGTGGCTGTTGTGGTGCCCCAATGAAATGGAGCAGCGAGATCAGCAAGAAGTGTACCAACTGTGGCAAGGAACTTTGGCCACCCTTGGCTATTGCTGTGATAGTACGCGTTTTACGTAAGCGTGTTGATGGTCAGGACGAGATCCTGTTGGTCCGTGCCAATAATTTCCGTGGTGTACATTATGGGTTGGTAGCAGGATTTGTAGAAACGGGTGATACCCTGGAGGAAAGCGTCAAACGTGAACTTTGGGAGGAAACTCACATCAGGGTCAAGGATATCCGTTATTTCGGCAGTCAACCCTGGCCCTATCCCTGTGGACTGATGGTTGGTTTTACGGCTGAATACCTGGAAGGTGACATACAGATACAGCGTTCAGAACTGAATGCTGCTGGTTGGTTCACTGCCGACAATCTGCCCGAAATTCCCGGAAAGGCAAGTATTGCTCGCCAACTGATAGATGATTGGTTGGCAAGTAAGTGATCAGGTTTGGTTCTCTTACAAAAAAATAGGTGTTCTACGTTATAGTCGCAGAACACCTATTGTGATATTATCTTCCGTGATTATCTTCCACCACGTCCAACTGTTGCATGGCCTCTGCCTGCTGTGGCTGCACCTGCACCTGCACCTCTGCTTGCACCACCTGTGTTGGCATTGCCACGACTTACGTTGCCTACATTGCCACGAGTGTTGGTGTTGGTCATGGTGCCACGGTTGCTGCTCATACCGGCATTGCCACGGTTGACATTGGGTTGCTGACTATTATAGGTACCACGGTTGACATTGGGCTGCTGACCACGGTTCATGTCGGGGCGATTACCCATATTGGGGTTGTTGGTGCTGGGCTGCTGACCACGGTTCATGTCAGGACGGTTTCCTGTGTTGGTGTTAGGCTGCTGTCCATTGAAGGCGCCTCGGTTACCCATGTTAGGCTGCTGTCCGAATGCACCAGGGTTTCCCATGTTTGGCATACCTCCACGGTTTCCCATATTTGGCATACCTCCACGGTTTCCCATATTTGGCATACCTCCACGATTGCCCATATTTGGCATTCCACCACGATTGCCCATACCCATATTCGGTTCACGACCTATCTGACCTCTGTCAGCTCCTCTGAAACCACCTTCCCAGCGTGGGCGACGATCAACGTAGAAACCTGCATTGTGATAGAAGTGGCTGTGACCACCACGGTAGTTGTGGTAAACGGTAGGACGGCTATAGTAATAATAGTTGCGTGCGTAGTAACCATAGATGGGGTAGAACCAACGACCAAATCTCCAGGCAACAGGGCGGAAGAAATAGTCTGCTGCCATGAAAACATCCCACTGCCAATCGTAGAGGATGCTGCGAAGGTCGTCATTACGGAAACGAAGCAACATGCCGTAAGCGTCTTCTGGACGATCAAGCCCCATGAGGTAATCTAGGTTGATCTCGTATGCGTATTCATACTGGCGCTGGTTGAGGTTTAATTCGTATGCCATCTTGTCGGTCAGGTACATTGCCTCTTCACGTGCCATTTCATAAGGCATTGCCTTTGCAGCCAGAGTAGTGAGAACTGCTGCAACGATTGTCATTAAATAGCGCTTCATAATCGTATGGTTTTAATGGTTTGTAATTCGTTATTGTTTTAATTTCACAATGCAAAATTACAACGAACTGATAGCATTCCAAAGGGGATTTCCCTAACTTGTGAGGGTGAATTCCCTAAAGCTGACCGGTGAATACGAAGTGTGGGGCAAAAATCTGCTCTGCTTCAGGCTGCGGATCGCGGAAGAGACCAAAGACGCTGCTCCCGCTCCCACTCATGACGGCATAGATGGCACCCCGGCGGTAAAGTTCTTCTTTTATATTTAATATGGTAGGGTGTAGGGGGAGCACGCTGGTCTCAAAGTCATTGAAGAGACGCTTTTTCCACAAGGCAGGACTGCCCTCGATAGTCTCCTTCAAAGGGAACTGAGGTTGGGCTGGGTGTACCATGCTGTATGCCTCCTTGGTACTGACAAAATCATCGGGTTTTACCAATACCAGATGCCATCCCTTAAGGGAGAGGTTCACGTTGGAGAAGATATTGCCGATACCCTCTGCCATGGTTGGCTGGCAGCGGACGAAGAAGGCGCAATCGGCACCTAATGTGCTTACGCGTTGCTCCATCTGCTCTGTAGAGAGGCCCAGGGAGAACATGTCGTTCAGCATGCACATCATATAGGCAGCATCGCTGGAACCACCACCCAGACCTGCTCCGCTGGGGATGTTTTTCTGCAGTTTGATATGCAATGGGGGGATGCTGAATGATTCGCGCAACTGGCAGACTACGCGCATCACCAGATTGTCCTTGACATCGCCAGCTACTGGGATGCCGGAAAGTGTCATCACATCGTCTGGACCTGATGAGAGCTCAACGGTCAGTTCATCGCATAGGGGGATAGGGTAGAAAACGGTCTCCAGATTATGGTATCCATCTGGTCTGCGCTCCACAACATACAGTCCAAGATTGACTTTGGCACAAGGATATACTGTTGGCATAATACTTCTATATTTAGGTTGTTGAGGACAAAGTTAAGGTTTTTCCGTGAATAATTTGGTATTTCGCTTGGTTATTCGTAACTTCGCATCCAAATTCGTTATAATAGATTATAAATGATTAGGAAAGTAGAAACAAAGATTGAGTCAATACTGGATATCAATGCAAATAACATCTGGGATTGCAATGAAAATCAGTTGGCATCTCTCTGGGAGCAGGACAAGGCAGAGGAGGGGTTTCATAGTAGTGAGGATAAGTTGCTGAACATCATGCGTCTGGCCTTCGATGTGGTGCATTATAATGCTGAGGATGCACGTGAATGCAAAAAGTATGAGAATGGCGACTGGGCCACTTTCTCACATGCTGATTGCCAACGTTTTGTTGCAATACGTCGTAAGACCATCAAGCGAATCACTGATCTCTGCTACGAAAATATCCGTCACATCACTGCCCCAACGTTGTTAGACCTTATCGACCGTAACTTTGGTGGTGGTTGGGATTCCATTCCTTTGAGCATCAAGGATATCATAGAGGTTGGTTTCGATGTCAGCACAACGTGTCTGCCCGAGGCTCGCATTCATGCCGCTGGTGGTACGTATGACCGCAAGGTCAAGGCTGGCTTTGATGTATTGGAGATACCTAAGGGCAGCTGGATTGAGGCTATCTTTGCCAAGAAGAAGGAACCATTGGAGAAACTCCGTTTTGCCACTGAGAACCAATATGATGAGGATGGTAACTTGATCGTGAATGAGGATGACGATGAGGATTTGCCAGATGATCCCATGCGCGATGAGGATGAGGACGAAGATGAGAATGATGATACCTTCTACAGTTCATATTCAGATGAGGCTGATGTCAAGGAGGAAGATGAGGATATGGCTGGTCTCAGCGTGGAGGATGAGTAGGTAAAATCTATAAACCCTGAAAGGAATATAAGCGAGAAAGGACGCATCCTTCGTGGAGCGTCCTTTCACTTTTGTCTTACTTTAACCTTCTGAATTCCGCACAGACAATGGCAGTGGCGATAGCTACGTTGAGGCTCTCAACGGTGGTACGGTCTGCAGGATAGGGGGGAATGAACAGTCGTTCATTGACCAAGTCCTCTACTTCGGGAGAGATACCCTTGCCCTCGTTGCCCATTACGATTACGCCCGTATGCGTGAGCTGCTTCTCGTAGATATTCTCGCCATTGAGGTGTGTACCGTAGATGGGAGCCTTGCATTGTCTGAGAGCATCTGTCAGATCAATATAATGCACTTGAACGCGAGAAATGGCACCCATGGTGGCCTGTATGGCTTTGGGGGCGTAAATGTCGGCTGTAGTGAGTGAACAGAAGAGATGATGGATGCCAAACCAGTCTGCCAGTCGAACGATAGTGCCCAGATTGCCAGGATCCTGAACAGAGTCCAGTGCCAGGCACAGTTCGGTGTCTGCCACCTCGCTGAGGGAAAGGCTTACCTGTGGGATGGGGAAGAGAGCCAGTACCTGTTGTGGTGTCTTCTGAAGACTTGCGCGTTGCAGTTCCTCTTCGTTTACCACATCCCGTTCCACGGCAATCTGGTGTGTCAGCCACCACTCCTCTGTACCGGCCATGTATTGGGGACTCCACCCTGCAGCAAGCAGTTCTCCTACCAGCTTAGGACCTTCTGCCACGAAAAGTCCACTTTCGCTTCGTGCCTTTTTTCTCTCAAGAGAATGGATTAACTTCAGTCTGTTCTTGCTGATCATATCTCTTTATAGTGCTAATTATCGTCAAAATCTTCGCAAAGATACATCTTTTTTGGCAAAAAACAATTATCTTTGTCGTGTGAAAACAAAGTGGCTACATAAATTCCTCCTTACTGCTCTTCCTGCAATGCTCATGATGAGTTCTTGCACGGTGTCACGTTTTGTGCCTGAAGGGGAGTATCTTCTGGATAAGGTAACCATAAAGAGTGATAGTTCTTCGCTCAAGACTGCTGCCCTTGCTCTCTATATACGTCAGCATCCCAATAGTCGTTGGTTCAACCTTTGGCGTGTACCTTTGTTGCCCTATATGATCAGTGGTACGGACAGTGCCAAGCACTGGAACAGGTTCATGTGGCGTGTCGGTGAGAATCCCGTGATAGCTGATACTATGCAGGCTGAGGCATGCCGTGCCGACATACAGGGAGCTGTGCGTGGACTTGGATATCTGGATGCTGAGGTCGAACTTCAGCAGATACACAAGAAGCGCAAGGCCACGATGCACTATCAGATTCATCCCGGAACGCGTTATAAGGTCAGTGGCGTGGACCGTATATATCAAGATTCAACAAGTGCCATCATTGCCATGAAGCATGAGGATGAATCGTTGCTTCGCGAGGGTATGGATATGGATTTCAATGTGCTGGATGCTGAGCGTTCACGTATCAATTCGCTGATGCAGAATAATGGGTTCTACCAGTATAATCTTGATTTTCTGCATTATGAGGCAGACACCACCCGCAAGGATCATTCGGGAGTGTTGGCACTCTATCATGATCAGTTCCGTTCATCAGTCAATCCAGAACCACGGGCACATAAGCAGTATCGTTTTGGGTATGTAGAGTACAAATTCAACAATGACGAGATACCGCTTCGTCCCTCTGTGCTGGATCGTTCAACCTACATTCGCGAGGGGCATCTGTTCAGTGAACAGGATGTGCAACAAACCTATGCCACTTTGGGTTCGCTCGAGGCGGTGCTGGCCAGCAACATCAATCTGCACCCCGATCCGAGTGATTCGCTGATACTCAACTCGACAATCAGCATAGCCACCAACAAACCCAATTCCGTCAATGCAGAGTTGGAGGGTACAAACTCTGCAGGTGACCTTGGTGCGGCAGTGTCAGTCTCTTATGCCAACCGTAATCTGCTTCGTGGCAGCGAGGTTCTGAGCTTTAAACTTCGTGGCGCGTTCGAGGCTATTAAGGGACTGGATGGATATGACGATCAGAACTACGTGGAACTGAGTGCAGAGGCATCTCTTCGCTTCCCTGACTTTATGTTGCCTTTCGTCAACAAGGAATATCGTCGAAGGGCAAAGGCTATCAGCGAGTTGAGCACCATGTATGGCAGTCAGAACCGTCCCGAGTTCCATCGTCGAGTGCTAAATGCCACATGGCGCTATCGTTGGAGCGAACGCAACAACTCCATTCGTCATCGTGTGGATCTGCTTGACCTGAACTATGTCTTTATGCCTTGGATCAGCGAGACGTTCCGTCGCGACTATCTGGACAATCCCAATTCGCGTAATGCCATTCTTCGCTATAATTACGAGAACCTCTTCATTATGAAGCTTGGCTATAACTTCAGTTATTCCTCTCGTGGGTTTGGTGTTTCGTCGTCCAACTATGGCACGAACGCCTATAGTATACGTCTAAATGCGGAGATGGCTGGTAATCTGCTTAATGCTGGTTCCAAGCTTTTTGGTGCTGAGCGTGATGAGGAGAACCGCTACAAGGTATTTAACATTGCCTATGCCCAATATGCCAAGGTTGACTTCGATTTTGCCAAGAGTTTTCGTATCAACGAAACCAATTCTGTAGCCCTCCATTTTGGACTGGGTGTGGCTGTTCCTTATGGCAATAGCTATATTCTTCCTTACGAGAAACGATATTTCAGTGGTGGTGCTAACAGTGTGCGTGGATGGAGTGTCAGGGAGTTGGGCCCAGGTTCATTCAAGGGCTCTGATGGCAGAATTGACTTTATCAACCAGACCGGTGACATGAAACTCGATATGAATGCCGAATACCGCACCCATTTATTCTGGAAGATTGATGGTGCCGTATTTGTGGATGCGGGTAACATCTGGACCCTTCGCAATTACGAGGAGCAACCTGGTGGTCAGTTCCGATTTGATACCTGCTGGAAGCAGATAGCAGTGGCTTATGGACTGGGTTTCCGTATGAATTTCGACTATTTCATCCTTCGTCTGGACGGAGGTATGAAAGCTATCAATCCCCAGTACTCGGATGCTCGTCATCACTATCCTGCCATTCATCCTAATTTAGGTCGTGACTTCACCTTCCATTTTGCTGTAGGACTGCCCTTCTAATGGCTATTTCTTGATGACTTGCCAGAACAACCAGAAGATGGCGATGTAGAGGATGATGTCAGCTGCAGAGGCAATGGCAGGAATGCTTCTTATGATGTTGAACCCCAGTAGCCAGAGCAGGAGGAAATAGAGTTTCTTTTTCTCGGGTGTGAAACTTTGCCACCAGTTCTGGATAGCGGAGTTCCAGCGTTTCATGGGTGATGCATCGCCCAGGTCTACATATTCAAACTCGTCAGTCTCTTTCTTCTTGCCCCACACGAAGAGATGCTTTGTAATGCACGTTTCCTTTCCGTTACTATTGGCTATAAGTTTTACCGTTTGGTGCATCTTGCTGCTCTTCAGGCGGAATCTCTTGTTTCCCGTTTCGGGGATGGATAGGGTAGATTGACGATCGCCTGTATTCAGAATGAGGCGAGGGTCGTTAGCCCCTTCGCTATTCCATGATATTTCTATGATATCGCCTACTTTCAGTATATGTCTTGATATATTGAATTTCATTTTATATTCCACTTATATTTTGTTTTCGGGGTACAAAATTACATAAATAATGCTTACTATCCCCATAATCCGCAACTTTTATTTTTTTCTTTCAATTAAAATGCGTACTTTTGTACTTGCTAAGTCAACTAAAGATTAACGGATAATTTTGATATGACACTTGACCATCTATATTTGAGATTTTTTGACGAAGAAACTTTGGTAGCTACTCCCGAGGAGGCATTGGATTTTCTCCGTGCCCAACCCGATATTGTTGTCGATGACTATCTGGTCAATGAAATCTACCAGTACTATGAGAGTAAGAACCCTTACCCCAAGCGTCATAAGGTTAGTCAGCGTTGTTATTTCATTGTCATCAAAACCAATGCCACTACACTTGAAGAGTTCAAGAATAATGCTAATGCCAAGAACGAACAAGTGGCAAAGAAGGAGAGAAAGGAAGTGTCATACAACGAATATATGCCCGGATGGTATGATGTAAGCCTGAACTTCAAACGTGTTGTGGCTCATCCCGTTACGGGAAAGTGCCAGTATTTTGATACAGACTTCCGTGTCAGAATGAAAGGTGAGAGTCAGCAGGATTGCTATGATCGTGTGCTGGATCACCTGCGCAATCGCTTTGATGTGGATCAGCGTAGCCAGTTCCCCTCCATCAAAGGCAAGAACTTTTTCGCACACTATCTGGGAATGCAGTAAGGGGGTGGGGCGTAAAATCCACCTAAAAGCCCAAGCGTTTTATTTTTTCTCAATTAAGATATCCTTCAGGTTGTATCCGTCAACGAAGCAACTGCAATCCACTGCTCCGTGTATGCCGTTGATACGACCTGTTGCGCTGTATTGCCATAAACCAAAGCGACAACTTTGCTCTGGTTGAGGTATCTCGTCTGCATATCTGGCAATCATGTAGATATAGTCGTCAAAATGACCTGCCAGGTATTTGTTGTAGAAATTGACAGAGGTGTATAGAATGGGTTTTACATGGTAGTGCTTCTCTAAACCCTGGATAAAGGTGCGCAGACGACCAATAAACTGTGGTAGTGTGCTTTTTCCGCGAAGCTCTACGTCGACCATAGGTACGAGGTCTTGATTGCTGAGGTCCACGTTGGTGATGAAATTATTCAACTGTGCCTGTGCGTCTGTCGTGGGACTGAAGAAATGGTAGCAACCAACGGGAATGCCTGCTTTTCGTGCCTCGCGAATATTCAATGCATAGGTGTTGTCAACAAGGCCTGTAGACTCTGTGGCTTTGACATAGGCATAGAGGACTTTGCCGGTGCTGTGTACCGCTTTCCAATCAATATTTCCTTGATAATGAGATACATCGATGCCACCCATATTTGTTGCGCGATAGTTGATGACACGAGGCATCTTTTCCGCTATGACCAAGGGGGCGATAGAGGCAAATGGGGTCTGTGGAGATAGGATGGCTGGTAGTTCATCAGGTTCGTCGATGAGTGGACGTTGTTCCACCTTCTGCCCTTTCTTCTTGTTGTCAGCACAAAGAGGTGCCGCTACAAGGAGAAAGGCCATAATGGTTAAGAGGGTAGGGATGAACTTAACTTTCATAATTTACTAATAGCGATCTGACAAAGCGACATTATGCCATGCTCTGAAACTAGGAATTGTTTTAGTGGTTAAATGCGGTTTTGTTCTCTGTAAATTGCTGATGGTAAATTATTTGATCTCGATTTGCTCTTTCATGTCGATTTCCTGACCTTGATGGTCGTAGAACTCGTACTGTAAGAATGCCATTTTCTGACTGGGGATAACCTTGACACCCAGGCCGTAGCGCATCTGCCATTGTCGTTTCAGGGAGAATAGTCCCTGATTGATGTAGGCTGCCACGTAGGGATGTACATGAAGTGTGAATCGCTTGATTGCGTGATAGTTGACCAACTTGTCAATCTTGTCCTCAAGCATATCGGTGAAGAGCAGGCTGCTCTTGATACTGCCTTGTCCCATGCATGTGGGGCAGGTCTCTTCGACCTCAACATCCATGACGGGACGAACACGCTGACGGGTAATCTGCATCAATCCAAACTTGCTGAGTGGCAGGATGTTGTGCTTGGCTCGGTCATTCTTCATGTTCTCGCACATTCGCTCGTAGAGTGTCTGTCGATCTTCTGGCAGATTCATGTCAATGAAGTCAACGATGATAATGCCACCCATATCGCGTAGGCGAAGTTGGCGTGCCAACTCATCTGCTGCTCCGAGATTGACATCAAGGGCATTTGCCTCCTGTCCGTCCTTTGCCTTGGCACGATTGCCACTGTTGACATCTACCACATGCATAGCCTCTGTATGCTCAATGATGAGGTAGGCTCCGTGCTTGTAGGAAATGGTTTTTCCGAAGGATGACTTGATTTGGCGTGTAATGTCAAAATTGTCGAAGATGGGAAGGTTCCCTTTGTATTGCTTCACGATGCTGCTACGCTCAGGTGCAATGAGTTGTACATAGTCGCGTACTTCATTGTAGACGGTAGGATCGTTGACATAGATGTTCTCGTAACTGGGGTTAAAGAGGTCGCGAAGCATGCCTACGGTGCGGCTCGTTTCCTCAGCAACCAGTGTGGGCATTTCCTTTGCAGCCATCACGCGGCGCATTGCTTCGTCCCATTTCCCAACGAGAAGTTTCAGTTCGGCATCAAGTTCGGCTACCCGTTTTCCCTCTGCAACGGTGCGTACAATGACGGTAAAGCCTTTGGGCTTGACGCTCTGGATAATTTGTTTCAGTCGGGCACGTTCTTCTCCTGACTTGATCTTCGACGAGACATTTACCTTGTCCCCAAAAGGCATCAGCACGAGGTAGCGACCAGGGAATGATAATTCACAGGTGAGGCGTGGGCCTTTGGTGCTGATGGGTTCCTTGACAATCTGTACCAGTACCTCTTGTCCGCATTGCAGGGTGGTCTGAATGCTGCCATCCTTGGGGAGGTCTGGCATGTTCTGTGCCTTGGCAATGGGGTAGAGGTTCTTGCGGTCATTCAAAACACGTTTCAGGTACTTGGCCTGTGTGTCAAACTGTAGGCCCAAATCGAGATAGTGAAGGAAAGCATCGCGTTCATATCCCACATTCACAAAGCAGGCATTGAGTCCCGGCATCAGCTTCCTGACCTTTGCCAGATAGACATTGCCCACGCTGAAGGAGGCACTCTGGCCTTCTTCCTGATACTCCACCAATCGCTTGTCTTCGGTAAGCGCTATGGAGATCTTCTTGGGTTGTACATCTACGAATACTTCACTTGTCATAATCTCTATGCTATATTATCTGCAGGAAACAGTTCCTACGTAATATAATTTAAGGAACAGACTCTCACGCATGAATCACATCAGATGTGGTGCTCGCGTGTGAGTGTGTTCCTTAAAAAGTTTTGCTCACTGAGCTGAGACTAGTTCAGACACAGATTTACTTGCTCTTATGTCTGTTCTTTCTCAGTCTCTTCTTACGCTTGTGAGTAGACATCTTGTGTCTCTTATGCTTCTTTCCGTTTGGCATAATTGTGTTGTTTTATGGGTTAATAATATTGTAATTTCCAATTTGTTTTGATGTGCTCTTTTGTTGCTTGCATGGCCTCGTGGGTGCATGTTTTTTGTGCTAATCCACTCCATAATATACTTTTTGAGCATACAAAATTACAATAAAATCGTGAAAGGGGGAAATTTCTTGAGTGTTTTTTGCAAAAAAGTAACGTGTTTGTATGTTTGTCGGCATAATTTTGTACTTTTGCAGATGAAATGAACTCAATTTTTGCAAAGAAGATAGAAGATTGGTATCTCGAGAATAAACGCGATTTGCCCTGGAGAGAAACTAAAGATCCATACCAGATATGGGTCTCGGAGATTATTCTGCAGCAGACTCGTGTGGCTCAGGGTATGGATTACTTTTATCGCTTCATTCACAGATTTCCGGATGTGGCAAGTCTGGCTGCTGCTGATGAGGACGAGGTGCTCAGGTTGTGGCAGGGATTGGGATACTATAGTCGTGCAAGAAACATGCACAAGGCTGCCAGGCAAGTCATGGAGAATGGAGGCAACTTTCCAGATGTTTTCGAGGAGGTCCGTTCATTGGCTGGCATTGGTGGTTATACTGCCTCTGCCATCATGAGTTTTGCCTATAACCAGCCCTATGCCGTATTGGATGGTAATGTCTACCGTATCCTGGCCAGAACCCAGGGTGTTTCTACACCAATTGACAGTACGTCGGGCAAGAAGATATTTACCCAATTGGCGCAAGAGTTGCTGGATAGGCATAATCCATCCCTTTACAACTCTGCCATCATGGATTTCGGTGCCCTACAATGCACTCCCAAGGGTTGTGACTGCCCGGCATGCCCTTTATGTCTGGATTGTGTGGCTCGTCAGGAGAATCGTGTGGATGAATTGCCCGTCAAGGGGCATAAGACAGCCGTAAAGACGCGTCACCTTATTTATATTAATGTGCGCGAAGAGGTGGGTGAACGAATGTTGTTGCATCGCCGCGAGAAGGGTGATATTTGGGAAGGTTTGTATGAGTTGCCCCTCGTAGAGGTGACGGACGATTGTGGACAGGTTGATTTGTCCAGCCTTCCCTGGATAAAAGCCATGATGGCTTCTGGTGCCACCCTCACTTGCATGGCAAAAGAGGTGAAACATCAACTCACTCATCAGAAGTTGTTGACTGACTACTATGAATTGCGTGTTCCGTTTGATTTACAGAAATGGCAGAGCATGAAGGCGCGAGATTATCATACCGAACAGTATATCGTAGCACCCGTGAGTAACCTCGATAACTACGGAATGCCCAAGCTCATCTTGCAATTATTGGCAATTACATAATTCATGTTGCGCATAGGTGAATAGTCTCCCTAAAATTTGGATTTATGACAAACATTTTGTAATTTTGCAAATTAAGTAAGTGATCATAATTAGCTTTATAATAGATATGCTCAATTTTGATGCGGATTTGTCGCGTTTTCGAGAGCGTGATGTGGACATCACAATCGAGAAAAGGTGGCGGAGATGCGCAAAAGGGAGTATATACATTATAAGCGGTCATTTTACTTACACACTATAAAGATCATTTTGATTACTTACTTAACAGATGAGGCCTTCAATGGCTTTTCTTTACTGGAATTAAATTTTTATTGAAAACGATGTCTTTGAATAAAGTAATGTTGATTGGAAATGTTGGCCAGGATCCCGAAGTGAGATATGTGGATCAGGCCACTCCTGTTGCTCAGATTCGCCTGGCTACAAGTGAAAAGGGGTACACTCTTGCAAATGGTACACAGGTACCAGAACGCACGGAATGGCACACCATTCTGTTGTGGCGAAACCTTGCGGAAACCGTTGAAAAATATGTACATAAGGGTGACAAACTTTATATAGAGGGAAAATTGCGTTACCGTACCTATGATGACCGTAACGGGGTTCGCCGTACGGTGGTTGAAGTCTGGGCAGATAATATGGAGATGCTATCTCCACGTACACAGACCCAGCCTGAATCAACTCCTTCCAACGTTAACTAAAACTATCTGATTTGGACTATTTTCAGCATATTACCATTCTGGAACCTACTCTGGGTGCTTACATTGCACTTGGCGCAGCAGTTCTTCTGTTACTTTGCTCTGGATTTGTGTCTGCCAGTGAGATTGCCTTCTTTTCGCTTTCACCTGCAGACTTGAACGAGATTGAGGAGGAGCGTGAGAAAGTAGATTACAAGATAGCCAAACTAAAGGCACGCAACGAACATCTCCTGGCTACCATTCTGATTTGCAATAACTTTGTGAATGTTGCCATCATCATGTTCCTGAATTTCTTTTCCTCGAAGTGGATTAGTTTCGGAGAGGGCACGGAATTCTTACAATTCCTGCTGATGACCGTTCTGCTGACCTTCTTGCTTTTGCTCTTTGGTGAGATAATGCCCAAGATATACAGCAAGAGTCACACGCTAAGTTTCTGTCGTAAAGCCGCGCCAACCCTGTATGTGCTTGACAAATTCTTCCACCCTTTGTCATTGCTTCTCATGGGGTCAAAAAAGATTACATCCCATATCGTCAACCACGAAGCCCAGTCACTAACGGTAGATGAACTGGAGCAAGCCTTGGAACTGACAGACAAAAATGAAATTGCTGAAGAAAGCAGCATGCTGGAGGGTATTATCCGTTTCAGCGGTGAGTCGGTGAAGGAGATTATGACACCTCGAGTGGATATGGTAGGCTTGGAGATTCACACCCCAATGGATGAGGTGTTGCAATGTATTGTGGAGAATAACTATAGCCGCATTCCTGTCTATTTGGACAACGAGGATAATATTCGTGGTGTATTGTATATTAAGGACTTACTCCCTCATCTGAATAAGACAGGAAAGCGTTTTCGCTGGCAGTCATTGATTCGTCCTGTCATGGTTGTGCCCGAGACTAAGATGATTGACGACCTGCTGCGTGATTTCCAGACTCAGAAGGTGCATATTGCTATTGTAGTCGATGAATTTGGTGGTACCAGTGGAATAGTAACAATGGAGGACATCATCGAGGAAATCGTAGGTGAAATCAATGATGAGTATGACGAGGAAGAGAAGTCATACGTAAAGCTCAACCAGAACACATACCTTTTTGAAGCCAAGACCCAGTTGAGCGACTTCTCAAAGATTATGGATCTTGACGACGATTTCTTTGAACCTGTTGAGGGTGAGGCAGATACACTGGCAGGATTGTTGCTGGAGATTAAGGGTGAGTTCCCCAAACTTCATGAGTGTATTGATTACGAAAAGTTCCATTTCGAAGTCATGAAAATGGAGCAGCGCAGAATCGTTGAAATCAAGGTTGTTGTCAGAGAGTAACAGAAAGTACATAATGAAGGGCAGTTTTCGATTTGGAGAACTGCCCTTTCAGTTACTTATTACTTATTCTGGTGTTAAAGACTTTTGATTAAAGCTCGAACATCTTCTTTTTTTGTCGCCCAACTGGTAACAAAACGCACGGTTGTTTCTTTTTCTCCTCGTGTGCCCCAGATTTCAAAGGTACAAGTCTTGGACAATCGGTCCATAATCTCATTGGGTAGTACAAAGAACTGCTGGTTGGTAGGCGAGTCCAGAAACAGCTTGTATCCTTTACTAACAAATCCATCCTTTAACATCATTGCCATATCTATGGCATGACGTGCAATCTTCAGATATAGGTTGTCGGTGAAGAGTGTGCTGAATTGTACGCCTTGCAGTCTTCCCTTTGCTAATAGGGCACCATGCTGCTTAATCAGTGGAAAGAAATGCTTGAGCAATCCCTGTTTGGCAACTACGCATTCACCAAACAAAGCTCCAACTTTTGTACCGCCTATGTAGAAGACGTCGCACAGATCGGGGAGATCGCTGAGGGTGATGTCACAGGCAGGGCTAGCCAGACCATATCCCAAGCGTGCACCATCAATGTAGAGGGGTATTTCAGCCTCTTGGCAAATGGCGTGAAGTTCTGACAATTCAGCTTTGCTATAGAGGGTACCATACTCTGTAGGATAACTTATGTAAAGCATGCCTGGAGCTACCATGTGCTCGTATGTCTCGTCAGCATAGAAGTGCTGAATATATGCTTTTACCTCGCTTGCATCTACTTTTCCCTCATGTGAGGGTAGGGTCAGCACCTTGTGCCCGCATGACTCTATAGCACCTGATTCGTGCACATTGATATGGGCCGTCTCAGCACAAAGCACACCTTCGTGGCGCATCAACAATGAATCAATAACCGTTGAATTGGTCTGTGTGCCACCCACAAGGAAGTGGATGTCGCCACTATATCCTTTTTCGATAAAGGGGTTCTCTAATCCGCATGCTTCTGCAATCAGTATCTTTGCATCTTGGGTGTAATGGTCTGAACCATATCCAACTGTCTGCTCAAGGTTGGTCTCCATCAATCGCTGCATGATCAATGGATGAGCTCCTTCCATATAGTCTGTATCAAAGTGTAGCATATTCGATCTTCGTTTTCTTTATACAAAGGTAATACTTTATTTCCGTTTGCCAATCAGTTAATGCAAAAAAAATAGAGGCAAGCACACTTATGCTTACCTCTACCTTTTATGATTTATTAGATTAACCCAAGAAACTGATGAGCACACCTGCTGCAACAGCCGAACCGATAACACCGGAGATGTTGGATGCCATGCAGTAGTTGAGTACGTGGTTCTTGGGATCATACTTAGTGCTGATCTCGTTACAAACACGGCTGGCCATGGGTACTGCGCTCAGACCAGTTGCACCAATCAGTGGATTGATCTTCTTCTTGGCAACGAGGTTCCAAACCTTTACCATGAAGATACCACTTGCGATTGACAATGCGAAAGCACAGAAACCACCTGCAACGATACCCAGAGTCTGGAGGTTCAGGAAGGCATCGACGGTCATGGTAGCACCTACGCAGAGGCCGAGGAAGATGGTAGCAGCATTCATGATACCATTGCTTGCAGCATCAAACAGACGGTTAGTGTCTGCACCGATCTCCTTGATCAAGTTACCGAACATCAACATACCTACAAGGCTTACAGCAGTAGGAACGAAGATGGCAACAATGGTGGTAACGGCGATGGGGAAGATGATCTTCAGCACGTGCATGTTCTTGATCTCAATCTTGTTGGGATAGAGCTTGTCCTGCTCCTTCATGTTGATCATCAACTCCTTACGCGTGCACAAGCAACGTACAACGAGGGGGATGATGACAGGTACCAATGCCATATAACTGTATGCAGCAATAGCAATGGGGCCAAGCAAATGGGGAGCGAGCTTGATCGTGGTGAAGATGGCAGTAGGACCGTCAGCACCACCGATGATACCCAGCGAACCAGCCTCTTGAGGAGTGAAACCTGCCAAGAGGGCTACCAACAAAACGGTGAAGATACCCATCTGAGCAGCAGCACCGAAGATAGACAACTTGAGGTTGCGGAGCATGGGACCAAAGTCCGTCAACGCACCGACACCCATGAAGATGATGGGTGGCAGCAAACCACTCTTGATCAGAGCATAGTAGAGATAGTTCATCAGACCCAGGTCGTGAGCAATCTCGTGAAGAGGCATCTCGTAGATATTCTTCTGTACTCCGTCTACCATCACCATACCATTAGGGTCGGCCTGGATAACGCCCATACCACCACCGGGGAAGTTGGCGATAAGCACACCGAAAGCGATGGGGATAAGCAGAAGGGGCTCGTACTTCTTGACAATACCCAGATAGAGCAGTACGAAGGCGAGCAAGTACATGATCAGGAAGGTGGGCTGGGCACCGATTGCGCTCAGTGCCGTCATATCCCACAGTTTTTCCAATATTTCTTGCATAATCTATTCCTAAATTAAATAATGTAAGTAAGGTTGTGATTACTTGGCAATCTTGAAGATAGGATCATCCTCCTCAACGCTGTCACCGCTGTTTGCCAAAATGGCGGTAATGACACCGTCGAAGTCGGCACGTACGGCGTTGAAGGTCTTCATAGCCTCGATGTAACCGATAGTGTCACCAGCCTTAACGGCATCACCTACCTTCTTGGCAACCTCTGAGTTGTCCTTTACAAGGTAGAACTTACCCTCCAGTGGTGCAAGTACATCCTCACCCTCACCAGCAGGTACAGCTGCGGGAGCACCAGCAGCAGGAGCGGTCTGTGCAGGAGTCTCATTGCCGTATGCGATATTTACCTCGTAGGTCTGGCCGTTGACGCTAACCTTGATCTGCTTGGGAAGTTCAGCACCAGCAGCAGGAGCGTTTTTCTTAGCCTTACGCTCAGCGAGATCCTTCTCGAAGTCAGCCTTTGCCTTGCCACTCTTGTATGCGCGATACTGTTCGGGATGCATAGCCAACTCGAAGAGTTCCTCGTCGTCCTGACCAAGTTCCCATCCGTTCTCCTTCATCTCCTTGCGGAACTCATCCAGCTTGTCGGGATAGTAGCTCTGAGGATCGTTGGTCTCAAACTCACGACCTTCAGCCTTTGCCATCTCTACCAATTCGGGAGCAACAGGACCAGGAAGAGCACCACTCTTACCGAGGATCATATCCCAGATGTTGTCGGCTATCATCGACCAGCGAGCCTTGCCCTTCTCCATCTGAATGACGTTCATCAGAGCGAGGTTCTTGACATACTGGCTGAAAGGAGTAACGAGACAAGGATAACCAACCTTTGGCCATACGTA
>DCIS01000074.1:0-878 GCA_002317475.1 Prevotellaceae bacterium UBA1720
ATGCGAAAGAAAATATTCACATGCTTACTAATAAGCAGCATTACCACTTTTGCACAAGAAGCAAAACGCAACCTGACAGAAGGACTGAATCTTCAGCTTGAAGTTCAGGCAACGGGCAGCACGGGAAACTATGCCCCAACATGGCTAAGTAGCAACCGCTACGGCATCACTTCAACGGAGAAATGGTCCAACTATGAGCGTGCCACTGTCCTGCGCGATATCCAGAACGATTCCTTGCGTAACTGGCGTATTGGATACGGTGCAGATATTGCTTTTGAACTTAACGCAACACGCACTTTTGTTCTGCAACAGTTGTATGTAGAGGGAGCATATAAGAAATTGCACATGACCCTGGGAAGCAAGCAGCAACCTATGGATATGAGAAATCAGGAGTTGTCAAGCGGAGCAATGCTTTACGGTATAAACGCACGTCCTGTTCCTACAGCACGCGTGGACGTCGATTATTTCTCTTTCCCTGGCACAAAAGGATGGTGGAAATGGAAGGCTTTCTGCAGTTTTGGCATGACTACAGACGGTAGTTGGCAGCAGAGTGTCAACAAAGAGGCCAACTACGATTACCGCTATACAAGCAACACCCTCTTCCACGAGAAGGCACTTTTCTGGAAAATCGGCAAGGAAGACTCATCCTTCCCCCTGACCTACGAAATCAGCCTCGGCTTTGCTACACAATTTGGAGGAACAACATACAACGCCACAGGCCGAGGAGTAGACGAGAAGGAACTGAAACACGCCACAAACATGAAAGCATTCCTCCAGGCACTTACCTGTTCAGGAAGCGATGCCACAGACGGTGCATACAAGAATACTGCCGGCAACCATGTGGGCCGCTACCTCATGAGGCTCAACTGGACCGGAAA
>DCIS01000074.1:1062-1484 GCA_002317475.1 Prevotellaceae bacterium UBA1720
CATGACCCCACCAACACTTTGCCAGACCAAATTGCAGGCACTGACAATTACTACAACCACAACCTCTACACAGGCTGGCAGCACTATGGAATGGCCATAGGCCACCCCTTCCTCACCTCACCCATCTATAACACTGACGGATACATACGTTTTTATAACAACCGAGTTAAGGCATGGCACATTGGCATGAATGGCGACCCATCCGACGAATGGCACTGGCGTATGTTGTTATCCTTCACCAAGAACTGGGGAACCTATTTCTATCCTACGGGCGATGTCGAGAAAGAACAATACATGATGATTGAGGCCAACTACACTCCCAAATGGGCAACAGGTTGGAGTGGAGCCCTTGCCTTGGGTATTGATCATGGAGACCTCGGCAAATCCCAGACACGTCTGGGAGAGATCGGCAACAGCACAGG
>DCIS01000074.1:1562-2197 GCA_002317475.1 Prevotellaceae bacterium UBA1720
AAAACACCAAATAGAACGAACAGATGAGAACAACATACATAGCATTCATTTCCTACTTCTTGATGATTACATCTCTCGTCAGTTGTGACAAAGTCCCTGCAAACGGAGCATTAGACGGCATGTGGCAAATCATGACCATCGAACACAACGGCAGTACCAGGGAGGCAAAGGAAGATCAGAAATACATCTCTTTCCAACTGGAGATGATTCAGTTGTCACAGGGAAACCTGAAATGGGAGGACACCAAGCACTATTATGGCCACTTCAAACACGAAGGCAGCAAGATGCGCATCTATGATCTTTGCAAACCCTCTGACAATATTACCAAAAAGGATGATGACATTTTCTTCACCACCTCTACTGAGGATATGGACATCCTGGACGATTGGGGGCTATACGAACTCGACAATACGTTTGACGTTGAAACGCTGAACGGCAGTCAGTTAGTATTAAGCAACAACTCCTCGAGAATTGTTTTAAGGAAGTATTAATACTCGTTGAATACTGATGTCTTGACGAGCTGACTCTCCTGCAAAAAAGACAAACTGAAACCAATTTACACAATAAAAAAAGGGAATTATAGTTATTTATGTAAGTGATCAAAATTAGCTTAATAATAGATGTGCTTTATTCTG
>DCIS01000074.1:2219-3736 GCA_002317475.1 Prevotellaceae bacterium UBA1720
CAGGTTTCAATCTCGTTTGAAGGAATGATGTGGACATCATGACTGAAAATGAGGCAGAAAGATGCGCAGAAGGAAGAACAGATATTGTTGAGGTCACTTGCTTAAACACTATAAAGATAAATTTGATTACTTACATATGAACGCCACGTAGAGTCACCCCGTTGACTCTATCTTCGCCAAGAAAGGTCTATCAAACCGCCACTCAAGGCCCACAAGCAATACATGAACATATATCTGTACATCATACTATCCTTTGTTGTTGCTGCAATAGTCACAGCGATCACCATGCCATGGCTCTTGCACCTTTGCTACAAACGAGAGATTTTTGACCTGCCCAACTCAAGAAAGGTGCACAAGAACAATGTGCCTCGACTTGGCGGTATAGTCTTTGCCCCTGCAGCTCTCATTGGTATGCTGTGCACTATAGCCCTTGTCAACACCAACCATCCCAATTCATTCGCAACCCTGAACTACAGCACCATCTTTATTGGTAGTGGTGCGATGCTCATCTACCTCATCGGTATCTTTGATGATATCCTGGGATGCTCTGCTGTACTGAAATTCTGTATTCAGTTGGTTGCAGCCTTCACCCTGCCTCTTTGTGGTCTCTATATCGATTCACTCTACGGATTGTTTGGCATTCACGAATTACCTCTGTGGATTGCCTACCCTATCACCGTCTTCATCACCTTGCTCATTGTCAACGCCATCAATCTCATCGATGGCATCGACGGACTGGCAGCAGGACTTTCGCTCATCGCTCTGGCAGCATACGGATGGCTGTTCTGTTCGATTGAGGCAAACGGATTTGCCTACTTATGCGCAGCCCTGGGCGGGACATTATCTGTATTCCTGTTCTTCAACCTTCTGGGCAAGACAGACAAACAGACGAAGACTTTCATGGGAGACAGTGGGTCGCTACTGTTAGGCATTGCCCTTGCATACCTCACCATGAAGTATGCCATGGAGCATTCCCTGACACTGAGGCACCGACCTGACGGCCTCTTGATGGCCTTCACCCTTTTGTTGGTGCCCTGCCTCGACCTTTGCCGCGTGGCCCTATGCCGCATCAAGCGTCACCGTGGCATCTTTGAACCTGACAAAACACACCTCCACCATAAAATAATGGCAAAGGGGTACAGCATGAGAAAGACCCTCATCACGATTCTCCTCATGCAGATTGCATATATCATAACAAACAGAGCATTGTTTAATATGGGAGTTGCCATGGAATGGATTGTCATTGCAGACATCGCAACCTACAGTCTGCTAAACGTACTCCTCCCCACCCCAAGTGCCAAGAAGTAATCCTATCGCATGAAGATAAGTATCATTACAGCAACATACAACAGTGGGAAGACACTAGAAGATACCATTCTCAGTGTCCTCGCCCAGACACATACCGACTACGAGCATATCATCATAGACGGCCAGTCAAAGGACAATACTGGCGAGATTATCGAGAAATACCGCGAACAGTACCAAGGACGACTACGTTACATCTGCGAACCAGACAA
>DCIS01000074.1:3885-4444 GCA_002317475.1 Prevotellaceae bacterium UBA1720
GATGTTCATTATGTCAATCCTGACAAGTTGAATCACAACGTCCGCTATTACTCTTCCCGAATATTCAGCAGAAAGTGGATGCGTCTGGGCTTGATGCCTGCCCACCCATCATTTTACTGCAGGAGAGAGATTTATCAGAAATATGGGATTTTCGACACCCAATATCGCGTTGCTGCTGATTTCGAGCATCTGCTACGCCTTATATATATAAATAGGATAAGGTTGAAGTATATCGGAAATGATTTCGTCACCATGCGTACTGGTGGCACCAGCAATGCCAGCATGGCAAGTCGAATGGCCATCATGCGCGACCACAAGAAGGCACTCAAGGAGAATGGCGTCTATAGCAACCAGTTCCTACTCTCTCTTCGATACATTTACAAGATCTGGGAAATAGCAGTCAGTCCGCTGCGTTCTGTTCCCCAGTTCCCCTCATACATTCGATTACGATGATTCCGCATAACAACAGCATAGTTTCGCATCATCATACAAATATCCTGGTTCTTCTGGCATGCTTATTCTTCCAAGCATGCCTTTTACCTATCTATGCCATAACGCT
>DCIS01000074.1:4519-8461 GCA_002317475.1 Prevotellaceae bacterium UBA1720
GCAGCGCAGGAATTACAGAAGTATCTGAAATTAGTTAGCGGTGCCGATTTTGAGCTTATTACTGATCAGAGTGGCACTTCCCCATTACATCTACACCATATTTACGTGGGACATGATGCTTGGGCAGATGCCTTCCATGGCGTTGATTCGTTGGAATACGCGGATGAGTCCTTTGTATACTGCAGCAAGGGTGATGATATTCTGATATATGGTGGACGTCAGAGAGGAACCATGTATGGGGTGTATTCATTCCTTGAGGAACAAATCGGCACACGTTGGTATACCACAGCGTTCACCCATATACCTCATGTCACAAGGATTGTCATACCAGACTCCCTTTCCGTTTGTCAACATCCCGCAATTCCCTATCGTTATGACTATTGCTATGAGAGTGTGCGAGATGAGATCTGGTGTGCCCACAATCGTTTGAACATGCAGGAAAAACCTGTTCACAATGCCTTTGGGGATATCGATGCTTACTGGGGCGCACACACCTTTCGCAAACTCCTTCCCCAAGAGGAATACTTCAAGTCCCATCCCGAGTATTTTAGTTTGCGGGATGGCAAGAGGATCAGTGACGGACAACTTTGCCTGTCCAATCCCGCTGTCCTTCCACTCGTGACAGAACGTCTCCTGCGTTACATCAAGGCAAGTCCTGACTGCTGGGGATATGATGTCTCCCAAAACGACAACAAGCTATACTGCGAATGCAAGAAATGCAGCAAGATAGCTAAAAAATACGGAGGACAATCTGGTCTTATGATTTGGTTTGTCAACCAGGTAGCAAAGTCCATTGAAGAAAAATACCCGGACAAATACATCGGAACCTTTGCCTACGAGTATACACGCCAACCACCAAAGGGAATACGCCCACGCCAGAATGTATTGATCAGACTGTGTGACATAGAGTGCTGTTTTGCCCATCCACTTGACAAATGCGAATTAAACAAGGCATTTATTGCTGATCTGAGGGCATGGGCAGAATTGACCGATAATCTCTTCATCTGGGACTACCTGGTCAACTTCCATTATTATCACCTCCCCTTCCCCAACCATCACGCTATTGCAAGAAACATAGAAACCTTTCGTCAGTATAACGTAAAGGGAGTACTTGAATTGGGAGCCTACGATGCCAGGTGGTCTGAATTCTCAGAGATGCGCCAGTGGTTAACGGGTCATTTGCTCTGGAATCCCACACTCGACACAGACAGCCTTGCCTCTCTCTTTATCAACGACTATTACGGCAAGGCCTCCTCTGACATCTGGCAATACTATCAAGCCATTTGTGCTTTACCCGCCAGCAACACGCATATACAATGCCATAGCGACCCAGATACGGTGCTCTATAACAGTTCATTTCGCAAGCGCAGTATCCAGCTCCTGCAACATGCAGAATCCATAGCCAGGAAGACTGGTGACGCCGTCATACTCCAGCGTGTTCGCCGTGTCTTGGTTCAGGCCTATTTCCTGCGATCCGAACTCGATGGCATGGAAGCAGTTACAGATGGAACAATCCTTCGTCTGAAACAAATCATCGAGGAAGACCCAACCATCATCCGCGAGCGAGGACTCACCATCCAGCGATACCTCATGCACCACGGATATATATGACTGGCCGCTTGCCTCATACTTGTGCTCATCCTGTCACTTGCTTTGACAGCATTCCTCTTTCACAGACATACCCACCACACCTCACATTCATGAAAATAGCATTAATATATAATTTTGCCCAGCATTATCGCACCAATATATTCAAGTTGATGGACCGCAGCATGGACATTGACTTTTACTTCGGAGACAAATATCTGAACGTCAGGAAGATGGACTATGGTCACCTTTCCAATAAGGTTACCGAGCTGCATAATGCCCATCTGGGACCCTTAACCTGGCAGAAAGGTGCATGGCGAACACTTTTCCGAGGTTACGACACATTTATCATGCTTGGCGAACCCATGATCCTGACCTCATGGATAATACTGATCATGGGGCGCCTGATGGGCAAAAGGGTCTATTTCTGGACACACGGCTGGTATGGCAGAGAGACAAAGATAAAGACAATCATAAAGAAGGCATATTTCGGTTTAGCCAACGGAACGTTGCTGTATGGCAACTACGCAAAGGACATCATGACCAGTCATGGCATGAAAGCCGGGAAGATAACCGTTATACACAACTCCCTGATGTATGACGAGCAGATCAACGTACGACAGACGCTGCAGAAAACCAGCATCTACGAGGATCACTTTATGGACAACCTACCCACCATCCTGTTTGTTGGCAGACTCACCCCCGAGAAGCAACTGAACCTGATTTTCGAGGCTCAGCACATCTGTTCGCAAAAGGGAAGGCCGTTCAATGTCGTACTCGTAGGTGATGGTACGGAGAGAGAGACGCTGATGGAACAGGCTCGTCAAAAGCATTTAGAAGCCCATGTCTGGTTTTATGGCCCGAGCTATAACGAAGAGGAACTCTCCAACCTCATCTACAATGCAGACATCTGTGTTAGTCCCGGCAACATCGGACTCACTGCCATGCACGCCATGACATACGGATGCCCCTGCATCACCCACAACGACTTCCCCTGGCAGATGCCCGAATTTGAAGCTATCAAGACCCATCTCACAGGCGATTTCTTCGAGCGAGGATCGGCAGACAGTCTGGCAGAATGTATAGAAAGGTGGTTATCAGATCACCATAACGACAGGGAATCCATCAGACTTGCATGCATGAAAGAGATTGATGAAGAATGGAACCCCCATCGCCAACTTTCCATAATAAAAGATGCTATCAGCCATTGATAGACGAAGAGCGACATCACTCATCAACCATTCATTAACGGAACATGCCACCTCTTTGGTTCCGAGTTAGCATCGCGGAACCTTCGCGGAACGCTCGCGGAATCATCGCGGAAACGCAAAGGTGGCATTAGGACACTCTATAGACAGGAAATAGGCTGAGGGTTAGTGGCTCAACTTTACTTCCCAGTTTCTTGAAGATTTTTTTTCAAACCCTTCACTTTGGGGGTTATTTAGCACCTAATGTTCAAATAATCAGCATATTACAACAAGGTGAAGGGTTGATGAAGGGTTCAGCAACCCTTCACCAACCCTTCACTCACCTTAATCAAATGGATTTCAGCCTGTTACATGGGAAGGTGAAAGGTTTTTTCAAATATAAACTTATTTTTGGCATGCTACAAAATCAGAGGGGGACTTGACAGAAGGACCAGCCTGACGTAGTTTCTCCTCAGGCCATTCCCACCATCTGCTCTGCTCCAAGGATTGCTGCACATGCTCGTCAAAGCGATATCGCAGAACACGAGCAGGAACACCACCCACGATGGCATAGGGAGGTACATCCTTCACTACCACTGCACCACTGGCAAGAACAGCCCCATTACCTACCCTGACACCGGCATTGATTGTCACGCCATGACCTATCCATACGTCATGACCTATGTAGGTTTGAGGATGTTGGGGTAACTGTTGCTGGGCAAACCGGACAGAACTGCCGCTGTTGTCTACATTCTGAAAGACTGGGGACATTACTGCCCAATCCACAGGATGATTGTCGCCACCAATAAAAACATGATCAGAAATACTGCAGAAAGATCCAATGACCGTATTCTTTGCCCATGTGTCATAGCTGATGTAGGTATAACGGCCTACAGTGCAAGCATTTATATTACATCCCGAATAAATCCTTGCAGTCGGGTGAATTTGTGAACTACGGATACTACTTCCACGCAGTTTCTTTAATATTTTAGACCAATAGAATGATATTGAGTACATAGGATGTTATTTAGTATTAATTTAAGTTTCGCAAGCTTTAACTGCTTAAATATTATTTATGTTAGTTATTGATTTTGATTCGGATTTTGTTTTAGATTTCGAGCATCGCAGATGCGATCCATTATTAATGCCTTCTATTAAGCAACGCACT
>DCIS01000074.1:8501-18309 GCA_002317475.1 Prevotellaceae bacterium UBA1720
GTAACTAAAATCTATACTGAAAATACGCTCGAATTCCTCGCTCTTATTAAGCTCTTTTTATGGGGATCGGGCTTACAGCCCTCGACATCCGAACTAAAATCCTGAGCAAAATATTAAACTCAAACAACATGCTAAAGTTGAATTATTAAGAGCAAAGGCCTTATGGCCATGATGCTCCTGAAAGTAGAGATTGAGCCTCTCTATTTGTTGGTCATTACCGTTATTGCTCAGTACGTTATCAGAGCAAAGCGTCACGTTGTTCCTGTTGACAACTGGCAGTCCCGTAAACCCATGCATTCTGGAATGAATGATAGGAGTATGAGCTAGATGTGCCATTGCATTCAACCAGATATCATCACCTGCCGGACAAGTAGAACGAGCAGCTTCAATGTCCTTCACTTCCTCGGCCAATGCATGTGGCGGAAAAAGATTTCCACCTGCACCGATGAAGAAGAGATTGTCCTGAGCATCAGTGTGATAGTGCCAGAAAGCATAAGATGCCAAATCACCATTATTATCGTAAACCAACTGGTGGCTGTGATTGGAAATGATTGCTTCGGGATGCAACAGGTGTTTCTCCCATAGCATCTCAAGCATCCTGGAATGATAAAAGATATCGTCGTCGACAGTTACCATGATGTCCTCGGGATACTCTGTCTGGGTATAATAGTATTTCTTATGCGAACGAATATCTCCCTCACGCAACTCAATCTGCAATCCTCTATCACAGAGTTTCCTCAGAGACCGTGGCACAGCATCCATTGTAGGGAATTGATCCTGTGAAAGCCAAAGAATAATCCGGTCTGGCTGATGCGTTTGACGCAACAAACTCTCAACAACCAACCACAATCTGTTAATACGAGCGGGAAAAGAAGTCAAAGAGACAATTAACCGAGGATGACCATCGTCATTTGCAACATGACACAATCTGTACCTTTTGGCAGTCAAGCGGTATTGCAGAGGCAAGACAACATTCGCTACATTACGCCATGCCACACGGATGCATTTCACCAAGAGGTTGTCACGCCACTGAGGATTGCGATGACCAATATAGCAATAAAATTCGTCAAATAGGTCTGTAAGAGTCATGATTATTCCGGTTTAGTGATGAGTGATTCCTCTTCTGTTACAATCTCTGGCTTAGGTTCCTGTCTTTTATTATATCGTCTGTCTACAAGAATATACATGGACACAAGGAACATCCAAGTGGGGGCCTTCATCCAATATCCACTGTCGACCAAACCACCAAGAACCAAGGAAATACATGCAAATGAGAAGAAAAACTTATTGCGACGTTCACCCTGACACCTCATTACGAACAAGCGAACAAGCATGCCCATAAATACAACAAAAACAAAGATGCCATTCACCACAAAGATCTCAAGGAAGAGGTTGTGAGGGGCTGGGATGCTCACATTATAAATACGATCCATAACGGGAGTATAGTTGCCAATGCCAACGCCTAACCCATAACTGTCAAGAAACGCTTGAGTTCCTTTTACAATATTCTCTGTTCGTCCATCATCTCCCATACCCTGTTCCGTGAAGCGGCCAATGATGAAGAAGAACATCTCGTAGAGATAGTATGCCAGAATGAATGTCACGACAATCACTATACTCCACATAAGTGTCTTGTGCTTGCCTATCTTAAGATAGCACCTGATGTAGTTGAGGATGAGAGCGCCCAAACAAATAATGGCACCTCGTGAACTATTAATAACCACTATTAGCAGAATGGGTAAGAAAGCAACCAATGCCGAAAAGGTGTCACGACGTTTCTCGGGGAAAAGAGCCATAAAGCAAAGGTAGGGCATCGACCAACAGATAATTGTGTTGTATGAATTCAGATTACCAAAAGTAACTGCTGCATAAGGACGATCGATGCGGACATCACCAAACCCGATACTCTGATCCTCCATAATGGTTGTCCATAAATGTGTTCCACCCGTTATTTCCCAAAATGCAACAGGAATGGTCAAAAGTAAGAGAATCACCCACCCCCGGCAAACAGAACGCTGAGGGCTGTTGGCCTTGAGAGCAGCCCAAAGTATCTCGAGGAACCCTAAAATATGGATGAACAAATACACCAAATGCTTCACACTCTCAGCCATCTCCAAAGACTTATAGAGAAAAGCAGCACTCATGAGCCACCAAAAGGCAAGGAAGAAACACTCGTACCGGTAATATCCGATGCCGGAATGAGGACGTCGATAAGCTTCAACCAGCATGAACGGAGCCAAGCAAAGGATGGCAAGACGAACGGGCTGGGCACCATTACCGATGGAGCCAAACATCAACAGGGCTATCAAGCCCGTCAATATCGTATCATAGATGTTATTCCGCTTCTCGTTCTGCATGCTTATTCAACCGTGAATATTTCCTTAATGGATTTTTTTTACTATCAGACTGCAAAAGTCCACAAACTCCGTCTGTTTCATCAACCCATAACAGCCTACATATAAGATGCAGGCCAATAATATCTGACAAAGTAATACTATTATTGGAGGCATGGAAGTGAGGGTGAGTAACCACACAACCGCAGAAACTGCCAGACTAACCAGAAAGAGGGGACAAACATCCTTAATCTGTTGCCAAGTGCCGTATCCCACCAGACGATGAGAATACCAACTGTTCAAGAAAAACTCGACATAATAGTATATCACGGCAGCCCATATCATTGCCATAATGTTATCAAAGACAAAACCTGTCAAGATGACAAAGGTGAAAAGTGCCTTCTTGATAATCTCTAGTTTCAGCACATAGTCTGACCTCTTCATTATATTCAGGATATTCAAATTCAACTGCTGCAAAGGATAAATGGCTGCATATAAGCACATTACCTGAAGATAAGCCACAGATGGGAGCCATTCCTCATTCAACAAAATCAGTATCACGGGCTTGGCAGCAGCAGCAAGACCGAAAACCAGGGCGAAAGTACCCATAGCACTATACATGGTAAACTTACGATAAGAGGTACGGAATGCCTCCACATCTTCCTGTAAAAGGCTCAATGTGGGCATGGATACTCGTTGGATCACCATGGACAGATTGTTACTGAAGATGAGGTTGAACTGATCAGCCCTATTGTAGTATCCCAAATCCTTTGTGGAAAACATCTTGCCGATAACAGCAAGAAACATATCCTTGTAAAGCGAATTGATAAGGTTTGCTGCCAGAATTTTGGAACCAAACCCAAACAACTCCCTGAAACTATCCACAGAGAACAGGAGTCGTGGACGCCAACGGTTCATCAACCAAAGGCAGACGAGCAAAAAAGCGGCACGACTGATTTGTTGCCAAACCAGACTCCACACGCCATAGTCACATAGTGCCAAAGTGATACCAATAGCACCACTGGACAGAGAAGCCACAAGGGAGGCAATGGCTTGGCGACGGAAATCAATGGCCTTGGTAAACTGAGCCTTGGGGATAAGCGTCAAAGCATTGATGACCAAGATGATACTGACAGCGGGCAACACCTCTGCCAAAATGGGTTGGGAGAAGAAATGGGCTATTGCAGGAGAACCCGCAACCAACAACAGAAGCAAGATGAAAGAGACAAGAAGGTTGGTGTAGAACACCGTATTGTAATCCGCTTCTGTAACGTCGAGTTTGCGAATCAATGCTGTCACAAAACCACCATCGATGATAGTCATCGAGAGGTTGATGAAAATCATCAGAATGCCGAGGATGCCAAACTCAACCGGAGAAAGCAAGTTTGCCAAGACCAGTCCAACAACAAATGTTATCCCGGAATTGGCAAGATTATCCAGGATTGCCCATTTGAATCCATTGACAGACTTACTTCTGATAGACACCTCGCTCATAAATGAGACCTCTTACTTTTTCAGGTGGGTTCTATAAATTCCCACCTTCAGGTTTACCCAACAGTTGGTCCTTCAAAATATATGCTGAGGTTCCCAAGAACATCAATACCAACATGCCAAAGACAAAAAACATGCGTTTTGGACCTGCAGGTTTAATAGGCACGGTAGCACGCTGAATGATGGTGAAGGAGGGGGTTCGCTCCTGCAATTTTGCCGCTGCTGCATTCAACTGCCCAACTACGGTATTGTATATGGTCAGCTTCGCTTGCAAGTCATTCTCCAAGTCATCTCGTTCAGACAAAGAGCTCTGCAAAAGAGCATTAACATGTGAGTCGCAATAGCGCGCATAGGCCTCTGATGCCTTGCGATAGTCTGCGTATGCCTTTTCCTTGAGATTCTGGTAATATTCGACATCTACGCGCGACTTCTTAGTACGGTAGTCAATGATAAAGTCCTGCAGACGAACACGGATTGAATCAGCCATAGTAGCGCAAATCAGCTGATCCTGATCAGTAACCAAAATAGAGATAACCTCGGTCTTCTTATCAACCGAGCAAAGCACCTTACCCTCTGAAATCATGGTAACTATGGCTTGCTGCTGTTCGGTCAGCATGGAGGGATCCACCTTTTCATTCCCGGCGTTTGGATCCTCGTCGCTTATGAGGTTCTTGATCTGGCGCTTTGCCCAAATGAAAGGATATGTGATGGGATTATTCTTCTGATGATTGGTCAGATAATCATAATAAGTGGTCTCCAACTGACCATCAAGTGTCTTGACCTTAACGTCAAACAATCCAACAACGAAATCCGTGCTCTTCAGCAAATCAGGGTAGAGCATAGGATAAAAGGCATCAACCGATGGTCCTGAACCTAAATCAATGCCAAAAGAAGAGGCTATATCACTCAGCGAACCTCCAGCAGAAGCAGAAGACACCTCAGGTGCCAACGTTACCTCTGACTCGTAGTATCGTGGCTGAGGGAAAATCCAGATACAGGAAAGGATAAACACTATTACACCATTCCTCAAAAAAAGGCGCTTCTTTCCAATCAATTTGCCGACAAGGACTCTTAAGTCCATGCTTTCATTCTTAACTTCCATATATTGAGGCTAAAAATTATTTCAAAATGCTTATCAAAGCCACTACAACACTGGCAAGAGAAGCACCACCACTGGCAACTGCCATAATCTCACTGGTCGTCATCTTATGACTTGCAGACTTAGTTGGCACTACAATCTCGCATCCGGGCTGAATGTCACTCGATTTGAATCTGCCAATCTTCTCTACAGATCCATTCATATACACAGCATAGACATTGCTTTTCTTTGCACGGTTACCATAACCGCCAGCATGCTTAATGTAGTAACTGAGTTTCTTGCCTTTTTCCCAATTCATAGAAATGGGATACATTACCTCGCCGCTGATTTTTACAGTATTGCTGTATTGAGGTACAACCAGGACATCACCCTCGCGCAACACGATATCTTCGTTGCTTCCAGGGCTGGCAAGTGCCTCGTCCAGATTGACAGCAACTGGATAGGATGAACCCAACTCCAACTTCATTGTCAGCAGGGAGTCGGCCAGGTTAAGGTTGTAGCTCTTATCACTCTGCATGGCCTCCTCGTACATCTGTATCTGACTGGCTCTCAAGGCATTCTCACGTTGCAATCGCTCCTCTTCGGTCATTTTACGTTCCAAACGGGCACCCTTTGCATAGGCCAATGAGGAAAGACCACCAGCCTGCTTGACAAGGTCGCTCAGACGATAATTCTTGTTGGTCATAGAGTATTCTCCCTCAAAGTTCACACTACCTCTGATGGTTACATTCTGCTGCACACTATATGCAGGACTCTTACGGACTACCACCACATCAAAGGGCATCAAAGTGCAGATACTATCTCCTGCACGAAGACCGTCTTGCAAAGTAACCGTAAACACCTCTGCAACCTCCTCGGTATTTGTGATAGCACCCGCATCGCGCAAACGACGGAATACATCAACTTTCGCAGCAGATGCTGCCTGTGTAAGACCTCCGGCTTGTAGGATAAGGTCCTCGACAGAGGTATTCTCGGCGTACTGATAAGTACCAGGATAAACCACCTCTCCGAGAATCTGCAGAGTCTGTTCACCACGCATATCCACCGTACTTGGAATGAACAGCACGTCGTTTTTCTTCAGGGGAATATCTGCAGCCTTGCCTTCCAGAATGGCCTCTACGTCCACACTGACCATCTCAAGCGAAAGATCATCCTTTTCACGATGCATCACAGCACGGGTACGGAAAGCATCCTCGCGCAAACCGTCTGCAGCAAGTAGCAGTTCCTTGACAGTCTGTATATTACCACCCAATTGGAACTGTCCAGCACGTTTCACGGCGCCACGTACCTCTACCATGTTGCTGAATCTGGCCAATACACTATCTACGAAGATTGAGTCTTGATCTTTCAGTTGGAAACTACCCATCTGAAATTCATCAACAGTATGCATGGAGTATTCTGAACCTTGCTTACGGGTCAGAGCAACATTCTTGGTGTAGGCATCACCAGCAAAACCTCCTGCATAATTCAGCACCTGTTTCACGCTTTCAGTACTTTTCATTTCATACCACATGGGGCGCTTCACCTTACCTCGCACATTGACCAGACACTCGTATGGACCTACCAAGACGACATCGTTGTCTTGCAGACGTACATCGCCTGAAGAATTACCGTTGATCAGGTAATCATACACATCAATCACAGAGATGGTACGACCAGATCGGTATACCTTAATGTTACGGAGTGTACCGATTTCATTGATACCTCCTGCAGCATACAATGCATTGAAGGCACTGCTGAGGCTACTCAAGGTATAGGTTCCTGGCATCACTACCTCACCCATCACCTGCACCTGAATGCTGCGAGTCTCACCCACAGAGAGACTAATATTGCAATCACTGTAGTACTGACCTATTTTGCTTTTGGCTGTATTCGTTGCCTGCTGAACGGACAAACCACCCAATTTGATGGGGCCAACGCCCTGAACTACCACATATCCATCAGGAGATACCACGCATTCAAAAGTTTCCTGACTAGCACCCCAGACGTCAATGATAACCTTATCACCAGCTCCGAGACGATAGTTGGCAGGAGTTGCCATATTCTGGTTCGGTTCAAAGGTAAGGTTGGGGTTGTTGAAAATATTACGGCCAAAGACTGCACTCTCATCACGCAACAAGTTCTGGTAATAGACCAATGAGTCAATGTCCATAAACCCAATCTCGTCATTTAGGACATCCAATCTTTCCTGACGTGTCTGACGGCGATTCTGAGTTACCTGGCTTTGTACCATATAGCCATTGCGCTGTTGCAGTCTGTCCTGAGCATCAGTCTTGTTTGTTCGCATACGATTCTGACCAGAAGCCTGTTGAGTGCTATTTAAATCCTTAGCTCCAAGTTGATTCTGCTGAGCCTCAAGGTTTCTGCGAATTCTTCTCAGTTGCTCTGGAGTAACACCTTTCCTGAGCAACTGTTCCACGATGTTCTGCTGATTCTTTCCCTTTGCCTGCTCTTGCTGAACAAAACTAATCACTTGATCGTCAGTCATCGACTGAGCCATAACACTTGCTACACTTGAGAGCAAGAGCATCAGTATCAACGAAATTCTCTTTATCATAAATGTTTTTCTTTCCTGTTGTTTTCGAGGAACACACCCTTTAGCAAGGTTAATATTCCTATATTAAAAACGCTAAAACGCGCAAATTATTGCAAAGGTAATGCTTATTTTTCAATTTTCCATAAAAGACCTATTTGCTCCAGCCACATTATTAAATAATTACGGGGAGAATTAAAATTTTTATTTCTCTATTTTCAACTTTCAACTTTTTGTTGTACCTTTGCACCGAAAAGCAACTATACATCTTGGGGCTGACATGGATTTGACAGCGGGATGGAATGTTGTGTAAGCACGCAGAGAGTCGTTGGTCGCTCTCTTTAATCAATGGCTTTCAAAGATTTATCTGGCGAAAACAATTACGCTCTCGCTGCCTAATCGAAGTATAGTAGATTACCGGCTTAATTTCGGCACCAGGTGCTGAAACGGGATGTCACTCTGGGAGCTGTTGCTCCGAAGCGCCCAGCTCATGTGGCACAGCAAAATCGGGGATAGCCTATGAAGGCCTCGCTTCATGGGTGAAACTAAGAGGATAAGGCACAGGTTGGTGGTCCAGGTCTTGCCGGTGCACGAAAATCGAAGGCTGGAATAAGCGTGTAGAAAGCACAGGATTTCCCTGTTTGGACGAGGGTTCAATCCCCTCCAGCTCCACTACTTTTCGCTGGACATAGCTCCACAACATTTAAGGCTTCGCTCCCAGCGGAGCCTTAAGAAATTAAAATAAGTTTATTCAAAAACAATTCAACATAAAATGAAGGAATTAGAACTCAAGTACGGTTGTAACCCCAACCAGAAACCCTCACGCATCTACATGGAAGAGGGAGAATTACCCGTTGAGGTACTCAATGGTCGTCCCGGATATATTAACTTCCTGGATGCATTGAATGCTTGGCAGTTAGTAAAGGAACTAAAGCAGGCTACTGGTCTTCCTGCTGCTGCTAGTTTCAAGCATGTAAGCCCTGCTGGTGCTGCAGTTGGTCTGCCACTCAGCGACACACTGAAACACATCTACTTCGTGCCCGAGAGCATTGGAGAGTTGTCTGCCCAGGCTTGTGCCTATGCCCGTGCTCGCGGCGCAGACCGTATGAGCAGTTATGGCGATTTCATTGCCCTCAGCGATGTCTGCGACCTCCCTACTGCCCTTCTAATCAAGCCAGAGGTAAGCGATGGTGTTATTGCCCCCGAATTTACAGAAGAGGCACTGCAGGTATTGCGAGAGAAACGCAAGGGCACCTACAACGTCATCAAGATTGACCCCAACTATCGTCCTGCTCCCGTAGAGCGCAAACAGTGTTTTGGTGTCACCTTTGAGCAAGGCCGTAATGAGATTGACCTTGCAGACGACAGCTTGTTCCAGAACATCCCTACTGCCAACAAGAATTTCCCCGAGGCTGCACGTCGTGATCTGATCATTGCCCTTATCACCTTGAAATATACTCAGTCCAACAGCGTCTGCTACGTGAAGGATGGACAGGCTATCGGTATCGGTGCAGGCCAGCAGAGCCGTATCCACTGTACTCGTCTGGCAGGTAACAAGGCTGACATTTGGTGGTTGCGTCAACACCCAAAAGTAATGAACCTTCCTTTTGTTCCTGGTATTCGTCGTGCTGACCGTGACAATACCATTGACATCTACATTGGTCCCGAACGCGAGGATGTACTACGAGACGGCGAATGGCAGAAGTTCTTTACAGAGTGTCCCGCCCCCCTCACCGAGGAAGAGACAAAGGAGTGGTTGGCACAGAACACCAACGTTTGCCTGGGTAGCGATGCATTCTTCCCCTTTGGGGACAATGTAGAGCGTGCTCACAAGAGTGGTGTGCAGTATATTGCTCAGGCTGGTGGCAGTGTGCGTGACGACCATGTCATCATGACCTGTGACAAGTACGACATTGCCATGACCTTCACAGGTGTACGCCTCTTCCATCATTGATAATTAGCCTCTTCCACTATTATTAGCACGAAGAGAGTATAAACTGAAACCACAAGCTCCAAACCAAATGAGTCAATACGGAGGAGATGATATTGATGCCGTCATTCTTGGCGGCATCACCTTCAAGGGAGGACCCAAGAAGGATAAGACCAAGGAAGACCCTAAGGTTCGTACCAAGGCAAAGAAAAAGCAATACATCACTGGTGCCCATGGAAGTGGGTCTGCCAAGATGAAAGCAGATATACGTAAAAAAAGGGCTAACCGACACAAGAATGGTTAGAGGTGGGTTCTATAAATTCCCACCGATAGAATATTATTTTTATGGGCTATCGTTTTGCTATCTTTTGGCTTCTTTTCGGTTCAAACTGTCAGTTCATTCAGTTGTGATGCCCGCATCA
>DCIS01000032.1:0-5173 GCA_002317475.1 Prevotellaceae bacterium UBA1720
GATGCGGGCATCACAACTGAATGAGCTGACAGTTTGAACCGAAACCTTTTCGAGACGTCGAAAATGGAGACCTAAAGATGACAAAACGATAGCCCATAAAAATTAATATTCTAGCGGTGGGAATTTATAGAACCCACCTTATCATCATTGTCTACGTGAACCGAGCGAGTAGATGGGGTAGGGAAAATTTAAAAAAAGGAAAAAAAGTGGTTTTCTTTGGTTGTTTGGCAAATAATTTGTAATTTCGCACAACCAGAAACAACGATATGATGAAGAAGGTATTTTTTGCGATAGTATTCGGCATAACCCTTGGCGAATTGGTTGCAAGCAGCGTTAATCTCATTGTACATGTGTGGGTAGAAAACAAAAACTACTGGCCTGTGTTCTTCGGTGTACAGGAGGAGATTTACAAAACCTTCAACCGGGAAGGCATAAACTTCCCTTTCCCACAACTCGACGTTCACACCAAGGCGTAACCAATGTATATGGGGTGTAAAATTAATAATGAAGATATTCGTCGAAAAAATCATAGGGATTGGTCGAAAAAAAAATCTGGATCTTGTAGTTTTCCGTACCTTTGCAGCGCCAAAAGTAAAAGAAACAACAATAATTCAGAACAATATGAAAAGATTTCTCTCTATCATCACACTCCTCATTATCGTTATCACGGTAAATGCACAGACAACAATCAAGGGCGTACTGGTTGACTCTCTGACCAACGAAGGTGAGCCATACGCAACAATTCGTATCTACAACGTAAAGAACTCAGAAAAACCTGTGGCTATGGCACTTACTGATATCAACGGAAAGTTCTCGCCAACAGTAGCGGCAAACGGCAATTACGTCATCACAATCTCGGCTGTGGGCAGAGTCACTATCAACCGAAATTTCACCGTTGCCGGACAGAAGGAGATAGACCTCGGCACATTGCTTATACGCGACGATGCAAAGACCTTAGGTGCTGTCAAGGTTGTAGGCCAGAAGCCTATCGTGAAGATGGAGGCTGACAAGATGACCTATAGCGTGGAGGATGATCCTGACTCTAAAGCAATGACAGTGCTCGACATGTTACGCAAGGTGCCTATGGTGACTGTTGATGGTCAGGACAATATCACGGTCAACGGCTCAAGTTCATTCAAAGTATATGTTGATGGCAAGCCTAACCCAATGTTCTCAAGCAATGCCAGCACTATCTTCAAGGCAATGCCTGCATCGATGGTGAAGAGTATAGAGGTGGTTACCAATCCTGGTGCTAAGTACGATGCTGAGGGAGCCGGTGGCATACTGGACATCAAGATGGCTGGCATGAACAACGGCGGCAGCAAGGAATCACTCAATGGCTATAACGGCTCAGTCAATGTCAACGGTGGTAATAAAGGCGTTGGTGGTGGATTCTATATTGCAGGGCAGCAGGGTAAATTGTCATATAATGCCAATGCCAACTACACATATATGGACAATGGCACCGTGGATGTCACCATGACGCGTAAGCAGAGTGACGGCTCGACAATGGAATACGCACAGGCATCAAACAACAAACTGCCTTATACAAGTGGCAATTTTGCTATTGGTTATGAGATTGACTCTCTGAGTGCTATCAATGCTTCACTCGGCTTCACCGCCATGAACATAAAGAATACTTCTAACCCTACAACCCATCTCTATGGCGGCGTATATGGTCAGGGATTCAGCTACGGTAACACCAGCACGGTGAATATAAACAACAAGTCAATAAATGGTAGCCTTGACTATCAGCGTTTCTTCAATGCTGAGCGCTCAAGTTCATTGACAGTGACCTATCTGATAAACAGCAATCCTGGCAAAAACGACACAGAGACATCGTACAGCGTGCCACAGTCATACTCGCAACTGATAGACCTTACAGACCGTGCAAGCTACGGAAAGACGAACACTCTGGAGAATATCCTTCAGCTGGATCTCGTGACAAAGCTGTCATCTGTCTCAACTCTCAACTCCGGACTGAAATATGCCAATCGTCATAGCACATCGGATATGGATTATTACTATGGTGGGAAATACGAAAGTTCGCAAAGTACCGACTACAGCAACACTGACCAGATAGGTGCCGTTTATGCAGAAATGGTCAACCAATGGCAGAAGTGGTCACTTAAGGCAGGATTGCGATATGAACAGACATGGCAGAAGGTGAAATTCAATGAGGGTAATGGAGAAGACTTCACAAAACAGTATGGCAATCTTGTTCCTTCGGCAAGCCTCTCACGCACGCTGAAGCCTGGCAGCAGCATTGGTCTTACGTACAATATGCGTATCTCTCGTCCGGGTATCACCTATCTCAATCCATACGTTGACCGCACCGACCCCACTGCCCTGACTTATGGTAACAAGGATATCAGCGTTGAGAAGAGCCATAACGTCAGTCTCGTGTTTAACTCATACAGCCAGAAACTTATGTGGAATGCCACTCTCAGACAGACCTTCGGTGATGGTGGTATCGAACAGTATAGCTTCTATGATGAGAATAATATGCTGAACACAACATACGGTAATATCGTAAACAGACGTGTCACCTCGCTCACTTTATTCGCGTCATGGCTTATGACAAGGACAACACGCCTGATATTCAATGGTGGCGGCTCGTACAATGATTTCCGCTCAAAGGAACTCAACCAGAACGCATACGGATGGATGGGAAATGCTATGTTTGCGGTTCAACAGACTCTGCCAAAAAACTGGAACGTTACAGGAACCATTATTGCCAATAGTAATAACATCACACTACAAGGTACGACATCGGCATTCAACATGGGTATCATCAGTGTGTCAAAGAGTCTGTTGAATGATAAGCTGAGTGTAAGCGCATCGTTCATCGCTGGTCTGTCAAAGGGTGGCAAGCTTCATCTTGATCAGTATTCTGAAGGTAAGGGCTTCTCCAACCAAATGAACATCACAGTGCCTCTAACCCGCGTTCAGGCAACGGTGACATGGAAGTTTGGTAACACGAAGAAGCAGTTCCAGGCACATAAGACTAATGTCCAGAACGATTATATTGAAAAGAAAAGCAAGGAAGAAAGCATCGGCTCTGTCGGAAATATGTAAGTTGAATGTTGAAACTTGAAAGATAAAAGATGATGAAAACAAAAAAAAATAACATCATATTACTTGCCGTCCAGCTCATGCTGGCGGCAGTATTCATTCTGGCTGTTCCACTCATAAACCCAAGCCTTCATAAACAGGGCTTTGATGTCAAGGTGTTGTATCTCATGACTTTACCTTGGACAGTACCAACAACAGTCGTTTATTTTGTTAATTTCTATCTCATCGTTCCTTTCCTGTTCGAGCGCAAGAAATACCTTCTTTTTTTTATAGCAAACCTTCTTCTCATCTTTATATGTAATATCTCTATCCTCGGGATTCAGTACCCAAGCCAGGATATGTATGTCCATGCCGGATTGAATATGTTCGTTGCCATTGTCCTGATCATGAACATTATCATAGTAGGTCTGGCTATCGGTATTAGATATATCATGCGAGCCAACCACATTGAAATGCAGCTGCAGGAGGTGAAGCAGAAAAATGCTGAGGCTGAGCTGGCATGGCTACGCAATCAGTTGAATCCTCATTTCCTTTTTAACGCACTTAATAATATTTCTTCTCTGACACAGATTGATGCCGATGCCGCTCAGGACAGTATCGCTCAGCTAAGTGACCTGCTGCGTTATGCTATGTACGAGACACGCAATGAACGAGTTTCATTAGGCAAGGACGTAGAATTCATGGAGAATTACATTGCGATGATGAAGTTACGTTGTTCGGACAAAACAACGGTCACAACATCTTTCGATATAGAGAATCCCAATACAGAGATTGCTCCTATGCTGTTCATCTCGCTCGTTGAAAATGCCTTTAAGCATGGTGTAAGCAACAATCACGATTCGTTTGTTGATGTCAAGCTCACACAGTGTGATGGCACGATAACCTTTATCTGCAGAAACAGTGATTTCCGCAAGACTGACAAAGACCGTAGCGGCAAGGGCGTCGGAATAGAGAACACCAAACGACGTCTTAGCATCCTTTACAACAAAAAACACTCTTGGCAGCAGCTTTGTAATGACGGAGTCTATGAAACCGAAATAACAATCAATACGAAATGAGAAAACTTACTTGCATGATAATTGACGATGAACCGCTGGCAGTGAAGCTGATGGAATCGTTTGTAGAAAAGACTCCCACTCTGGAGCTTGCAGGAGCATATACCGACTCCATTGAGGCTCTGGCACGTCTGAAGGAGAATCCCGTTGACCTTCTCTTTCTGGATATCCAGATGCCTGATATGGACGGTCTTGAGCTGTCAAAGATAGTCACTGAGCCAACACGTGTCATCTTTACCACGGCATTCCGCGAATATGCCCTGGAAGGCTTTGAAGTCAATGCTCTGGATTTCCTACTCAAACCTATTCGCTTCAGTAAGTTCTCACAGGCCGTGGAGAAAGCAGTAAGATGGTTCGAGCTTAACGAACAACCTAAGCAATCAACAGAACAGCAACTGAGTTATGTTTTCCTGAAGATTGACGGTGAGTTACGCAGAGTGGAACTCGACAGCATTCAATACATCAGTGGTATGAAGGATTATATGCTATTCTTCATTGAGGGACAACAACGTCCTCTCACTGTTCACATAACAATGAAATCCGTCGAGGATATGTTACCTTCCGAACGTTTCATGCGCGTCAACCGCAGCTTCATCGTTGCGCTGGACAAAATACGCTCCATAGACAAAAACATGTGTCTATACATTGACAACGAGGTCATACGCGTCACCGACTCATACCGCGACATTTTCAACGAATATCTAAGCAAGCTACAAGGCTAACCTCATATCACGTCGGCAATACAATGACCGTAGAAAGTACGCACGCAATCTGTGTGAGAAGATTCGCAAGCTCGTAGCCGACAAGATGGATGGGGCGGAGGAATACTTTTGTGTAGACCTCTTTTTATTACCCCAGCAGAGTGCCGCCATCACATAGCGAGTAGATGGGGTAGGGAAAATGTAAAAAAAAGGAAAAAGAGTGGTTTTCTTTGGTTGTTTGGCAAATAATTTGTAATTTCGCACAATAAGAAACAACGATATGATGAAGAAGGTATTTTTTGCGGTAGTATTCGGCCTAGCACTGTCTGCTAACGCATTGAC
>DCIS01000032.1:5219-22894 GCA_002317475.1 Prevotellaceae bacterium UBA1720
TGGACCAGAATACTGAGGTGGCACGCCGACTGAAGGCTCTGCCCAAGGTGAGCAGCGTAAAGCGCATCGCTACGACTGAGTATGCGGAGAAGTATGTGCTGAAGATGGAGCACCCGCTGGATTACGCTCATCCCGAACTGGGCACGTTCCAGCAGCGTGTGTTCGTGGGGCATGTAGGCTTTGACCGCCCCACGGTGATCGTGACCGAGGGTTATGGCGGAGAGCGCGAGATGAGCGCTTCGTCCATGGAGGAGATCAGCAAACTGCTGAACGCGAACCTGATCTTCGTGGAGTATCGTTACTTCCAGGAGAGTATGCCCAATCCCTGTAACTGGGACTACCTGACGGTGTGGAACTCGCTCTGCGACCTGCACGACGTGACCACCACCTTCAAGCAACTCTATCCCAGGAAATGGCTGGCAACGGGTATCAGCAAGGGTGGACAGACGTGTATGTTCTATCGTGCCTATTTCCCTGACGATGTGGACGTGAGCGTGCCATACGTTGCCCCGCTGAACAAGACGGTGGAGGATGGTAGGCATGAGCCCTTCCTGACCAAGAACGTGGGTAATGCCCGCGAACGACAGGCGGTGCTGGACTTCCAGACGGAGGTGCTGAAACGCCGTGCCCAGATGGAGCCTATGCTGGAGAAGTTTTGTAAGGAGAAGGGGTATAAATTCAACGAGGGTGTGACCATCAGCGAGGTGCTGGACATGATGGTGCTGGAGTACAGCTATGCCTTGTGGCAATGGGGTACGAACGTGCATACCATCCCCAATCTGAAGGAGACGGATAAGGTGCTCTTCGACCACTTGGTAGAAACGAGCGGACCAGACTATTTTCGTCCCGATCCCTATTTCCTGAGTTTCTTCGTGCAGGCAGCACGCGAACTGGGATACTATGGCTATGATACGAAACCCTTGAAACCTTATCTGAGCATCAAGGATGCCGAGGGATACCTGAACCGTCTGATGCTGCCCAAGGAACTGCAGGGCATCAAGTACAGCAAGGAGTTGTATAAGCATACGGTGAACTTCCTGAAGAAGAATGACCCCAAGATGATCTATATCTACGGCGAGAACGACCCCTGGAGTGCCAGTGGTGTGCTGACATGGCTGGACTTCAGCAAGAAACGGAATATGCACCTGTATGTGGATCCTAACGGCAGCCATCGTGCACGCATAGCTACCCTGCCTGCCACGCAGAAGGAGGAGTGCATCAAGCTGTTAAAGGAGTGGATGGAGTAATTATAAATTACCAATTATAAAATATAAATAAGCAACTGAAACTGGACGATAGATGAAAAGAAGGAATTGTTTGACATTGGCAGCTATTGCTGTTACAATGTTGCTGGCCTCTTGTGCCACCAAGCAGAGTGCGGTGAATGATCTTCGTGCCTTCCAGCAGGAGATTGACACCAAAGGTATGACCTATGACCTGAACGACTGGAAGAAGGCTGCACAGGATTATGCCAAGATCAACAAGCGCATCTACAAGCATTACAATGACTACACTGCTCAGGAGCTGGAGGAGATAGGCAAGATCAACGGTGAGTGTGCTGCCAGTTTTGCCAAGGGTACAGCCCAGAATATCGGCAATAAGGCTCAAGGTGCCATCAGTCTGATCAAGGGGCTGGTAGAGGGTGTAAAGTCCGTGATACCTGCTAAATAAGGAGAGTGTATAGGGAGCCTAGGAAAACCTAGGAAATCCTAGGACAATCTAGGAAATCCTAGGAAATTCTAGGACAACCTAGGAAACCTAGGGCAATCTAGGAAAAATATAGGGGTGATAATGGGGTTGCCCCCATTATTCACTAGGAATCCCTTACAATGTGGCAAAGCGCTTCATGGCTTCTTCGCAGTCTTCTTTCTTGCCAAAGGCGGTGAGGCGTACATAGCCTTCCCCTGAAGGACCAAAGCCGACACCGGGTGTGGTGACAAGACCCAGTTCATGAAGCAGTTTGTCGAAGAAGGCCCATGAGGTGATGCCTTCGGGAGTCTTGAGCCAGATGTAAGGGGCATCTGTTCCACCAAACACCTCATAGCCCAGCTTGATGAGTTCCTGGCGCATGAAGTTGGCATTGTTCATGTAGTAGCCCACGGTCTGGCGAACCTGTGCCTTACCCTCGGGTGTATAGATAGCCTCTGCTGCGCGCTGGGTGATGTACGAGGTACCATTGAACTTCGTGCACTGACGACGGTTCCAGAGGGCATTCAGTAGCACCTCTCCCTCACCATTGGGATTGGGTACCTTCAAGTCCTTGGGCACTACGGTATAGCCGCAGCGCACACCGGTGAAGCCTGCAGTCTTTGAATAGCTGCGGAGCTCGATGGCACACTGCTTGGCACCGGGAATTTCGTAGATGGTATGAGGGATATCATCGTGCTGTATGTATGCCTCGTAGGCTGCATCGTACATAATCAGACTCTTCTCGCGAAGGGCATACTCGACCCATGCGCTGAGCTGCTGACGAGTGAGCACCGTACCCGTGGGATTGTTGGGGTAGCAGAGGTAGATGATGTCGATATGCTCCTGGGGCAGGGCAGGCACGAAATGGTTGTCGGCAGAGACGGGCAGGAAGGTGATGTTGCTCCATTTTCCATCTGCGAAAACGCCTGCACGACCAGACATCACGTTGCTATCCACATATACGGGATAGACGGGGTCGGTGACACCTACAGAGCAACGGGTGTCCAGGATGTCGCCGATATTACCGCAATCACTCTTGGCACCATCGCTGATGAAGACCTCGTCAAGGTCCAGCTGGACGCCACGTGGTTTGTAGTCATTCTTGACAATAGCCTCGCGCAGGAAATCATAACCCTGCTCGGGACCATAACCACGGAAGGTGGCACTGCTGGCCATCTCGTCTACAGCCTTGTGCATGGCCTCGATACAAGCCTGAGGAAGGGGCTGGGTAACATCACCGATACCCAGACTGATGACGTTCTTCTCGGGGTGCTCGGCCTTGAAAGCCTTTACTTTCTTGGCGATATCAGAGAACAGATAGCTGCTCTGCAATTTCAGGAAATTCTGGTTGATCATAATGTTTTGGGTTTTTAGTTCATTGTTATGGGAATAGAGGGGGCCTAGGATAGTGGAGCTGTTCGACTAGTCGAACAGCACAGAGTTTATTCCTTAACCCTCGGCCAGCTCCCCTTCAAAGGCGGTTTCGGCAGGACCGGTCATGAGGATGTGATCATCCACCTCGTCGTAGGTGATCTCGAGGGCTCCACCATCCATCAGTACCTTGGAGAAACGGCCTGCACGCCCTGTGAGGAAGGCTGCAACGGCTGTGGCACAGGCTCCGGTGCCGCAAGCCTGGGTGATGCCCGAACCGCGCTCCCATACACGCATACGCAGGGTGTCGTCCTGGCGTACCTCTACAAACTCCACATTGGCACGCTCGGGGAAGAGGGGGTGAAACTCGATCTGTGGGCCTATCTTGTCCACGGCAACCTGGTTGATGTCGTCCACAAAGATCACAACATGAGGATTGCCCATACAGACGTATGTTCCGACGTAGTCCTGTCCGTCAACGGTGATGGTATGGTCCTTCAAATCGCCTGTGGGGGTGGCAACCTGCAAGGGGTTAGCCAGCAAGGGCTTGCCCATATCCACGGTGGCACGGGTAACCTTGCCCTGCTCATCGGGAAGGAGAGTGATGACCTTGATGCCAGAGAGTGTGTCGAGGGTGATCTGGGTCTTGTCCGTCAGTTTGTGGTCATAGACATACTTGCCCACACAGCGTGAGCCGTTGCCACACATCATGGCCTCGGTACCATCGGCGTTGAAGATACGCATGCGGAAATCGGCTACGTCAGAACGACTGATCATAATCAGTCCGTCAGAACCGATACCTGTGTGAGGCTTGCTCCATCGGATAGAGAACTCCTCGGGATTGGGTATGGGGTAGAGGTCGGTGTTGACATAGATGTAGTCATTGCCCAGACCATGCATTTTTGTAAATTTTATCATAAGGGGGGTATGTTTCTGGTTTCTTGTTTCTTGTTTCTTGTTTCAATGTTTCGATAAAACGATATTCGGCTTATTTGATTGCTGCCTTGATGAATGACATGAAGAGGGGATGGGGATGGAGCACGGTGCTCTGGTACTCGGGATGGAACTGTGTGCCGATGAACCACTTGAGCTGGGGTATCTCGACAATCTCTACCAGGTCGGCTTCGGGGTTCTTGCCCACGCACTTCATGCCTTTCTCCTCGTACTGAGACAGGTACTTGTTGTTGAACTCATAGCGATGACGATGACGCTCGCGAACCAGGGTGCTACCGTAGATCTCCTCGAGGCGCGAACCTGCCTGTAACTGACAATCGTAAGCTCCGAGACGCATGGTGCCACCCATGTTGGAGATGGTCTTCTGGTCCTCCATCATGTCAATGACATTGTGTGGTGTCTGTGTGTCCATCTCGCTGCTGTTGGCATCCTTGTAGCCAAGGACGTTACGGGCAAACTCGATGACCATCATCTGCATACCTAAGCATATACCGAAGCAGGGAATATCGTGGGTACGTGCATATTCGGTGGCCAGGATCTTGCCTTCGATGCCTCGCTGTCCAAAGCCCGGACAAATCACCAGTCCGTCCTGCTCCTGCAGTTGTTCCTGCAGGTTCTCCTTGGTCAGGAACTCGGAATTGATGAACGTGATCTTTACCTTGCGATGGTTGTAGGTGGCTGCATGTGATAGACTTTCGCTGATGGACTTGTAAGCATCCTGCAGGTCATACTTGCCCACGAGACCAATGCGTACAATCTCCGTAGCCGTCTTGCGAAGTTCGAGGAAGTTGAGCCAGGGACCCAGCTTGGGTGTCTCGCCAACGGGGATGCCCATCTTGCGCAGGATGGCACTGTCCAGTCCCTGGCGCTGCATGTTGACGGGTACCTCGTAGATGCTGGGCAGATCCTCGCTCTGGATGACACACTCCAGGTCTACGTTGCAGAAACCTGCCACCTTCATACGCATGTGGTCGTCCAGGTGCTTCTCGGTGCGCAGGATGAGAATGTCGGGCTGGATACCATAGCTAAGCATCTCTTTGACAGAGTGTTGCGTGGGTTTGGTCTTCAGCTCATCGGCAGCCTTGAGGTAAGGAACATAGGTCAGGTGAATGCTGATGGCGTCCTTGCCCAGTTCCCATTTCAGCTGACGAATGGCCTCCAGGAAGGGAGCACTCTCGATATCGCCGATGGTACCGCCAATCTCGGTGATGACGAAGTCGTACTGACCCGTCTCGCCCAGATAGCGTATGTTGCTCTTGATCTCATCGGTGATATGAGGCACCACCTGAATGGTCTTGCCTAAGTAGTCGCCACGACGCTCCTTGTCAATGACAGACTTGTAGATGCGACCCGTGGTCATGGAATTGGCACGGGTAGTCTGGATGCCGGTGAAACGCTCGTAATGACCAAGGTCGAGGTCGGTCTCCATACCATCCACGGTGACGTAGCATTCGCCATGCTCGTAGGGATTGAGCGTACCGGGATCGATGTTGATGTAGGGGTCGAACTTCTGAATGGTAATCTTATAGCCACGTGCCTGTAACAGTTTTCCAATAGAAGAGGAGATGATGCCCTTACCAAGGGATGAAACTACTCCACCTGTTACGAATATATACTTTGCCATAATGTTTTGGTTACTAAAGTTTCTATGTTTCTATGTTTCTGGGTTTCTCGTTTCTTGTTTCTTGTTTCTCGTTGACCCGTTGACCCGTTGACTCGTTGACTTGTTTCTATGTCTTCTCGTAATAGTCGATATAAGCACGGTTTAGCATGCGGATACCACCTGGGGTGGGATAGTCGCCTGTAAAGTACCAATCGCCGGTATGGTTGGGACAAGCCTCGCGAAGACCCTGACAGGTCTGGAAGATCAGTTCCACCTTGGTACCCACACTCTTGGGCGTGAGTAACTCTGCAATCTTGGCAGATATCTCCTCGTCAGTGAAGGGGGCATAAATGGCTTTGACGTAGTTGGTCATGTCCTCACGGTCCTGCTGCAGAGCCTGCTTGCATTGCTCATATACCTGGGTGGTAACCTGCTCCATGCCACGATCCTTCAGTAAGGCCAAGGCTGCCTTGAAAGCAATGAACTGCTCCATGCTGCTCATGTCGATACCGTAATAGTCGGGGTAGCGAATCTGAGGTGAGGAGGATACGATGATGGTCTTCTTGGGGTGCAAGCGATCCAGGATGCGTATGATACTCTGGCGAAGGGTGGTGCCGCGAACGATGCTGTCATCGATGATAACCAGATTGTCCACCTCGGGCACCAGACTGCCGTAAGTGATGTCGTAGACATGAGCGGCAAGGTCATTGCGACTATTGCCCTCAGCGATGAAGGTACGCAGTTTGATGTCCTTGATTGCCACCTTCTCACTACGCACGCGCATAGATAGAATATGGTGTATCTCCTCGGCACGGTTGGGGTCGGAGAGGAGTTCCTTCAGTTTGTCAGCCTTCAACTGGTTCAGGTAATGATCCATGCCCTCAACCAAACCGAAGAATGCCACCTCGGCAGTGTTGGGGATATAAGAGAAGACGGTGTGCTCGATATCATAGTCGATGGCAGGAAGAATCTGGTTGACCAGACGATGACCTAACTGCTTACGTTCGTGATAGATATCCTTGTCGCTGCCTCGGCTGAAATAGATACGTTCGAAGGAGCAGGCACGTTTCTCCTTGGGTTGGTTGATTTGCTCCAGACGGATCGTGCCATTCTGTGAGGTAAGCAAAGCCTGGCCGGGTTCCAGTTCGTGGATATCCTCGATGTTGACGTTCAGAACGGTCTGAATGACAGGACGTTCGGAAGCCAGTACCAGAATCTCGTCATCCTGATAATAGAACGCCGTACGAATGCCCCAAGGGTCACGCAGGGCAAAGGACTCACCGCTGCCCGTGACGCCACACATCACATAACCGCCATCCCAGTAACAACTGCTGGTGCGCAGCACGTTGGCCATATCAATACGCTCCTCGATGGCGTGGGTGAGATCCAATCCCGTCTTGCCAGCTGCGGTGCAGCGATTGTAGACGCGTTCTACCTCACGATCCAGGCGATGTCCCACCTGCTCCAACATGATGTGGGTATCGGCATATTTGCGGGGATGCTGACCATTGGCTACGATACGCTGGAAGACCTCGTCGACGTTCGTCAGATTGAAATTGCCACAAAGGGCAAGGTTCTTCGCCCTCCAGTTGTTACGACGAAGGAAGGGGTGGATATAGTCCAGTCCGCTGCGTCCTGTGGTGGAGTAGCGAAGGTGACCCATGTAGAGTTCGCCGATGAAGGGCGGCATGCCATCCTCCCACTCCTCAGCCTGCTGTTGCTGGGTGTGCACGGCATTGAAGATCTCTGTGATGGCCGTTGTGCCAGCAGCACGTTCACGGAACATGTACTCGTCACCGGGCTTGGCGCTGAGGCGCACACAAGCTATGCCGGCACCTTCCTGTCCACGGTTGTGCTGCTTCTCCATCAGGAGATAGAGTTTGTTGAGGGCATACTGCATGGTGCCGTACTTCTCCTCGTAATAGTTCAGCGGTTTCAGCAATCGGATCATTGCTACGCCACATTCATGTTTCAACTGTTCCATATAAGTTCTTTTCGATTTTTCGAGGACTCGATAATTCGATACTTCGGTAGTTGGAAGGTTTAGTATGCCTGTTCGTGCACGCCTGCAACGGCACGACCACTGGGGTCGTTCATGTTCTTCCATGCAGCATCCCATTCCAGGGCAATGGCCGTTGAGCATGCTACGCTGGCCTCGTGAGGTACGCTTTTGGCTGCACTCTCGCTGGGGAAGTGTTCCTCGAAGATGCTACGGTAGTAGTATTCCTCCTTGCACAGTGGGGTGTTGATGGGGAAACGCTCGGCAGCATGGGCCATCTGTTCGTCTGTGACAGCCTCGGAGGTAATCTTCTTCAGTGTGTCAATCCAACTGTAGCCTACGCCATCACTGAACTGCTCCTTCTGACGCCATACAATCTCCTCGGGAAGCATGTCGGAAAAGGCCTCGCGAACGATGCGTTTCTCCATGGTCTTGCCCGGGCACATCTTGGCAACAGGGTTGGTACGCATGGCAACGTCCAGAAACTCCTTGTCCAGGAAGGGCACACGACCCTCGACACCCCATGCAGAGAGACTCTTATTGGCACGGAGGCAGTCGTAGAGATGAAGCTTGCCCAACTTGCGTACCGTCTCTTTGTGGAACTCCTCAGCTGAGGGAGCCTTGTGGAAATAGAGGTAACCACCAAAGATCTCATCTGCACCTTCACCTGAGAGTACCATCTTAATACCCATGGACTTGATGACACGTGCCAGAAGGTACATGGGGGTAGAGGCACGTACGGTGGTAACATCGTATGTCTCAATGAAATAGATAACGTCACGAATGGCATCCAAACCCTCCTGGATGGTATAGTTGATCTCGTGATGCACGGTGCCGATATGGTCGGCTACGAGGCGTGCCTTAGCAAGGTCGGGAGCACCCTTCAGACCTACAGCGAAAGAGTGGAGGCGTGGCCACCAAGCCTTGGTCTGGCTGTTGTCCTCGATACGATGCTCGGCATATTTCTCTGTGATGGCACTGATGACGCTGCTGTCCAAACCTCCGGAAAGGAGCACGCCATAAGGTACGTCGCTCATCATCTGACGTTTCACGGCACTACGCAGAGCCTGACGAATCTCCTCGCTGCTGGCCTCGTTGTCCTTGACAGCATCATATTCGAACCAGTCACGTTCATACCAACGCTTCAGACCTGGATCCTCGCTCCAGTAGTAATGGCCGGGCAGGAAAGGTTCGTAACGTTCGCACTGACCTTCCAGGGCTTTCAGTTCGCTGGCAACATATACCTTGCCGTCACTGTCAAAACCAATATATAGAGGTATGACACCAATCTGGTCACGGGCAATGAGGAAGGCATCGCGCTCCTCGTCATAGAGAGCGAAAGCGAAGATGCCGCTGATATCCTCAAGGAACTTGATACCCTTGTCGCGATAGAGTGCCAGGATGACCTCGCAGTCACTACCAGTCTGAAACTCGTATTTGCCCTCATATTGTTTGCGGATATCCTGGTGATTGTATATCTCACCATTAACGGCCAGAATCTGCTTCTTGTCCGTTGAGAACAGGGGTTGCTGACCACTCTCGGGATCAACAATGCTCAGGCGCTCGTGTGCCAGAATAGCACTCTTGCCACAATAGATGCCACTCCAGTCGGGACCGCGGTGACGGATCTTCTGACTCATACGAAGGGCTTTCTTTCTCAGCTCGGGCGTTTGCTCCTTGATATTGAAGATAGATGCAATTCCACACATGATATTTGTATTTTTTGATGTTAATAATCGTTGTTCACTGTTGGTGATGAGGCTCGTTCCAGATATTAAACAAAAGAGGGCAACAACTCCAGCGAGAGTGTTGCCCCCTTACGAATTGTATGCGAATATCTGAGATTGACTTACCATTTGTTCTTATTTTCTTTAGTTCACGTTGCAAAAGTACAACATTTTGCTGAAACGACAAAACATAATGACGTAAAAATAATAAAATATTGAGCAAAATGATTGTTTTTATTGTATTTTCATGTTCAAAGTGGCAAAAAAAGAGAGTCACTCGTTGCAAAGTGACTCCCTGATTGTAGATTTACTGATATGGATTCCACTCTCGTGGATGGTCTTTTACAGCTTGGGTACGATGGAGAAACCTGCGAGCAGATAGGCTTTCTCAGTACGTGGGTTGACGGTAATGCCTGTGAAGACAGGGATGGTAAGTGCCTTGCCAATAGAGAATTCCTTGGTAGCCTTGACACTGATGTTGGTGATAGCAAAACCTGAGGTTCCGTAGAAATCAGTGGCCATAGGCACAGCACCTAAACTTGCTGTCCAGTCACAACCTACCAAACTGAATGGTGCAGCCAACTCGAAGTAAGTGGAGTATGCACGTTTGCCACTGTTGTTCACACCGTCAGCTCCGGCAAAATTGGTGTAGAGCTGTGCACTGAGGAAACCGAAGTCATAACCAACGTTAGCCTCGTAGACGTGTGTGGTCTTGTGTGCCTTATACTGGAAATATCTGCCTTCGTTGAACCAATAGTCGGTGATACCTACGTTAAGACCTGCAACGGAGTAACCCAAAGTCAAGTCAAACTCCTTAGTATCAGCTGATTCCAGACCTACGCTACCCCAAGCGCTGAGTGACAGTCCTTTCCAACCAAGGCCTAATGTGGGCTGGATGGAAATGTTTCCCAGGTCCTGGCCACGCCAGATGTACTGACTGACGAAGTCTGCTCCTGCTGTTCCTTCTACTTTGTCCTGTGCTTTTGTCTCAAGGCCTGCGAAAATCATCATTGCTGCGGCCATCATCATTTTCATAGCTTTCATAATACCTATTGTTTTTATGCCCTTCCACCAACCCCTCTCCCAAATGAGAGGGGAGGCGGACTCAGGCGGTTTGAATTCTAGTTGTTTTTCAATTGTCTTATTTCTTCCTAGGTTTTCCTAGGTCTTCCTAGGCTTTCCTAGGTTTTCCTAGTAGAACAAGGTCATTAGTTGTAAGCGCTTTCACCGTGTTCGTAAACATCAAGACCTTCCTCTTCAATGCGCTTGTCGCAACGGAGACCGTGGGTGTACTTGATAGCGTTGAAGATAATCATACCAGCAACGAAAGCGAAGACTGCTACGACTACAGCACCTAAGGTCTGAACACCTACGGTTGCCTCGACGTCGTCGATTGCACTGTCGCAGAAAACACCGGTCAGGATTGTACCCAGGAGACCACCAACACCATGAACAGAAACAGCACCAACGGGATCGTCAATCTTCAGTACCTTGTCAATGAAGCTTACAGAGAAGCACATCACTACGCTGACGATGATACCAATCAGGGCACTTGCACCGATGCTAACACAGTCACAACCTGCGGTGATACCTACGAGACCTGCCAGAACACCGTTACAAACCATTGAAAGAGAGGGCTTACCATCTACGATCCAAGTGTATGCCAGAGCGGCGATACCACCAGTTGCTGCGGCCATGTTAGTGGTTACGAACACGTGGCTCATACTTACTGCGTTGGCATAACCTGTTGCGGCAACGGTACTACAGGGGTTGAAGCCGAACCATCCTACCCAAAGGCAGAATACACCAAGGGCGCAGAGAGCAAGGTTATGACCGGGAATAGCGCGAGACTTACCGTTCTTGTCGTACTTGCCGATACGGGGACCCAGTACGATAGCACCTGCAAGGGCAAGGGCACCACCACAAAGGTGAACGACAGTACTACCTGCGAAATCGTGGAAGCCAAGTTCGGCCAACCAACCACCACCCCAGCTCCAGTGACCTTCGAAGGGGTAGATGAATGCAGAGATCAGTACACTGTACAATACATACATAGAGAACTTGGTACGCTCTGCCATGGCACCACTGACGATGGTTGCAGTAGTAGCACAGAATACGGTCTGGAAGATGAAGGTACATTCAGCAGGAACATTGCTGTCACCACCAATAAAACCAAAACCTTCCCATCCGAAGAATGCGTTGCCTGCACCATACATGATGCTGAAACCGAGAATCCAGTACAGGACTGATCCGCACATGAAGTCCACGAAATTCTTCATCAGGATGTTTGCTGTGTTCTTCTTCTGCGTCAAACCTGCCTCAACCAAGGCAAAACCAGGCTGCATCCAGAACACCAACATCGCACCAAGGAGTACCCATAGGGTATCCAAACCGTTCACATAATCTTTAGACTCCTCAACAACCGGAGCAACAATATCTAGCGTAATCATACTTTTACTTTTTACTTTTACCTATTAAACCTTCACAACTCATTTCCAAAAGAGAAACGGGAGGTCTTACTTCTTATCTCTCAATACGGTGTCACCATTCTCGCCTGTACGTATGCTCCATACGTCCATCATTTCTGAAAGGAAGATACGTCCATCACCAACCTCTCCGGTGTGAGCCACCTTCATGATGGCGTTAATGGTTGACTCTACGAACATTTCACGGCAGACGATGGTAATCTTCATACGCTCGATCACATCGGTGCTATACTGTACTCCACGATAAACGCGTTCCTGGCGACTCTGGCCAATTCCGTGAACAGGATGATACTCAAACCAGTCGATGTCAGAACTCAGCAATGCTTCCTTGACCTCCTCAAACTTGGTCTTGCGGATAATAGCTTCAATCTTTTTCATACCTTAAAACTGTTTTAATTGTTTGTGTTTGATGTTTATAATATATAATGTTAATAATGACATTTAGTGATGTAAAATGGTCTTTTTGCTTTCATTTTGACCTTGTTTTCTTGTTTTCTGTTGCAAAAGTACAACAAATAATAATAACCGCCAAACAAAATGATAAATAATTTGTGTTTTTTGTAGCAAAACGCTATCATTTTACCCGTTCTCCTATCATTTTGTGTGTAAAGAAACGAAAAAAAGGAGACATCGCGTATGGTGCAACATCTCCTTTTTGTATAGGAAGAGAACCTTAATGGTCTGTGTAATTCAGTGATTAAGTAAGTCCACTTACTAACATTCTATAAAAACATTTGATTACTTACTTGGCAATCATCTCATTGTGATTCATGCGGTACATGTATTGTTGGATGATGCTTTTCATGCGGAGTTCCATTGTTTGGGGTTGTTGGCCGCAAAGGTCGTGCTGCAAGAGGGAGTCCTCCTTGAACTTATAGGCATGAACCATCTGCTCTCCGTCAAACTGCAGCATCCAGTCTTGTTGCATGTATTGGTAGAAACCAGATGCACCATGATAGTTGATGGCGAAGGTGTCTTCTGGTTTGGTGTTCAGCACATCCTGTCCGAATGCCATATAGGGACGGTCATAATGAAGCAGGGAGAGCACTGTAGGCATGATATCCGTTTGACTTGTCGTACGAATGGTATCAACTCCGGACAGCTCAGGCATAGATGGTGCGTAGAAAATGACGGGCACGGAATAGTAGCCCAAGTCGGTCTTGTAGACGGGATCATCTGCTGCTGTGGCATGATCGGCAGTAAGCACAAAGAGTGTATTCTGGAACCAGGGCTGCTTAGATGCCTTTTCAAAGAAGAGGCGCAAAGCATGGTCGGAATAGCTGATGCAGGCATAGAGTGGGGTAGGACCTTCGGGGAATTGACCCTTGTAACGTTCAGGCATGCTGTATGGAGCATGTGATGAGGCGGTAAAGACAGAGGTGATGAAGGGTTCCTTCAGTTCACCCATCTTGTCGCAGAAATACTGCAGGAACTCCTCGTCATAGATGGCCCAGGTGCCGTCAAAGTCGGCATCTCCATCGTAGCGAGGGTCTTGGTTGTACTCTGTTCTGCCAAAATACTGCTGGAATCCTGTGGCATTGGCAAAGGCCTGGAATCCCATTGAACCATTCTCTGCACCGTGGAAGAAGGCAGAGGTGTATCCTTTGTTGCGGGATAACTCACCTGCGAGACCTGATAGATCATTGAGCGCAGCGGGTGTGAGGAAGAAAGGTTCCAGGAAAGAGGGGATAGAAGAGAGGACAGAGGGCATGCCGTCAATGCTCTTCCTACCATTGGCATAACTGTATTGGAAGGACCGTCCCTTCTGTGCCATTTCGTCCATGAAAGGCATGAAACCACGTGCAGAGGCCTGTTTGCCGAAACTTTCCAGGATGAATACGACGACATTCATGGGGCGGAAAGCTGTTGTGTCACAGGGAACGTGCAGGGGTGAATACAGTTGCTGAGCCTCCTCGAGTGTCATGTATTGCTTTTCCGGGAAGGACTTTTTGCTCAGCGTACGAAGGATGCAGAAGGGCGTATTGAGCACGATACCCGCATCAATGGACTGCTTCACATATTGGTTGGCATTGGAGAGTGTGATGGGGCGTACAGCCATGGTAAAGCCTCCACGTATGCCCGCAATGGTGAGGGGAATGGCAAGGCCTAGGCAAACCAGTTGTGAGGTGTAATAGAGGCTCAGTTTTCGCCTATACATACGTGAAGGGCGTGAGAGTTCTACTTGCGGTATGCTAAAACCTCGCCAGAGCAACCATGCCAAAAGGGCTGCAACAAGAAACAGATACCAGTATGGTGGAGCTTCGTTGAACAGGATGCTGAAGATGTTACCCTCGTTGCTGAATTCCTGAAAGACACTGGCCGTAGTGCGTCGAATGGTAAAGGGGAAATAGGCGCAATCGCAGAGATTGGCACCTAAACCGATGAAATTGACAACCACAAAGAGCCAACGCTGTACACGGTAATACAGAGACTGGTGCTTCTTCCTGGTTATATCCTTGACATGTAATGGTAAGAGGAAACCCAGCACCATCCAGCAGTTGAGGTAAAGGATGGCAGTGGTGTCAAAACGTACACCGGCCCACATCAGTTTCATGAGATAACCCCAGGAAAGGGTGTCCGTGAAATGGGTGTAGTTGCATGCCACGAAGATGAGTCGTGTCAAGGCATAGAGCAAGTAGAGCAAAAGCAGATTGCTCAGTAAAGCCCCAATGGGCATGTGCGTGATGCCACTTAGTGTTTTCCTCAATTGACGCATGGGTTATTTCTTGATGCCAACGATGGTGGTTGGTGCTTTCTCCTGGTTGCGACGATCAGTCTGGGTCACGACACGCGCAGCGAGTTGCAGGAAGGCATTGCCTGTGATGGAGGCAGAGTCAAGGGCTGCGGGTGTACCCTTGTCACCATTCTCACAGATGCTCTGAACTACGGGGATCTGACCCAGGAGGGGAACCTGCATCTCCTCTGCCAGGTTCTTCACACCCTCCTTGCCAAAGAGGAAGTATTTCTCTTCGGGATGCTCGGCAGGGGTGAACCAAGCCATGTTCTCTACGAGACCCAAGATGGGCACGTTAACCTTCTCGTTCTGGTACATGTTGATACCCTTGCGTGCATCAGCCAAAGCTACCTGTTGAGGCGTGGAGACAATGACAGCACCTGTGATGGGGAGGGTCTGTACGAGGGTAAGGTGAATGTCGCTGGTGCCTGGAGGGGTGTCGAGGATGAAATAATCCAGGTCGCCCCAATGAGCATCGCCTATCAGTTGCTTCAAGGCATTGCAAGCCATACCTCCACGCCAAAGGGTGGCCTGGTCAGGATTGACGAAGAAACCGATAGAGAGCATCTTGACACCATATTTCTCGATGGGCATGATGAGGTCACGACCATCGATATGTTCACTGTAGGGACGGGCATCCTCGACCTGGAACATCTTGGGCATGGAGGGACCGAAGATATCACAATCCAGCAAACCTACACGGTGTCCCAGCTTGGTGAGGGCTACGGCGAGGTTGGCAGCTACCGTACTCTTGCCAACACCACCCTTGCCGCTGCTGACAGCGATGATGTTCCTGACACCAGGGAGAAGGTCGGGCAGGTCAGGACGAGGAGCCTGCAGGGCTTTGGTCTTGATCTCCACCTCCACCTGAGGTGCCACGTATGCGTGGATAGCAGCTTCGCAAGCCTTTACTACTGATTTCATGAAAGGGTCAGTGGGCTTGTCGAAGATCAGAGTGAAGCTGACGTGTAGTCCTGCAATGCGAAGGTCATCTTCGACCATCTTCATTTCCACCACGTTTTTACCCGTTCCGGGGTAGCGCACAGTGGCTAGCGCGTCCATGATGAGTTGGGGATATATTTCCATTGTTCTATTTGCTTGATACTATGAGGATAGTGGGATTACTTACTTACTTCTAAACTAGATCGTTTTTCTCTGCTGTAGCTGCGATATTCGTCCAAGGGTATTTCCACATCGGGCTCGATGAGGGTGCTGTTGAGGGGGAGGTGGAAACGCAGGTACTTGATATCAATGCCACGTGCACGCCACATGCCCTCGTAGTATGTCTGGAAGGAACGAGCCTCCATTGTGTCCTCTCCTGTTTCCTGGTAGAGACTGCGTGTACAGACTTCGGCAGGGATATTGTTGGCTTTCAGCATCTCCTCGGTATAGGTGAAGAGGAAGTTGGAGTCGGTCTTGAGATGTACGAGTCCCCCTTCCTGCATGAATTGGCGATAACGTTCCAGGAAGAAGGTGGAAGAGAGGCGTTTAGTGGCCTTCTTCATCTGAGGATCGCTGAACGTGAGCCATATCTCGCTGACCTCACCGGGAGCAAAGAAACGCTGTATGAACTCAATGTTCGTGCGTAGAAAACCCACATTGGTCATACCTGTTCCCAGGGCATCCTGAGCACCGGTCCACATACGCGAACCCTTGATGTCTACGCCGATGAAGTTCTTTTCGGGATAGAGGCGACCCAGACCAACGGTGTATTCACCGCGGCCACATCCCAGTTCCAGGACGATAGGGTTCTGGTTGTGGAAGAAATCCTCGTGCCAACGACCTTTCAGTTCGAATGGCGTATCTTCCTTGATGGTATTGAAGGGACACTCGATGACGAGTGGATTGGCTGCCATATCGGCAAATTTGGCCAGTTTTCCTTTTGACATTATGTGTATTTGTTGTTTTACGGTTACTTGTTACGATACTTGAGGTATCGATAGATGATGCCTGTCAGGAAGACAGGGCTGGTGATGGAGATGAGGATCAACCACTCGTCAAGACTGAGAGGTTCGACATTGAACATCGTTCCTCCAAACTCCACAATCAGCAACTGACCCAGGAGGATCGCTGCTGAGACGCCCAGGAAGGCAGGACATTGCAGCAGTCCTTCGAAACCCATCTTGCCCGTCTGAAATGCACGGGCATTGAAGAGGTTCCACCATTGTATCAGTACGAAGGTGGTGAAGAAAAGGCTCTGCTCGTGATCGCTCAGGATGTGTGCGTGACCCTTCAAGAGTGTGATGCTGCCTTCCTCTACCGTGAAGTAGTAATAAAAGGCAAGCAAGGCAATGAGCACCACGAAGAAGGCACCGCCAGTGATGAAGATCCAGTTCATCATGTGTCGGCTGATGATGCTCTCGCTGTTGGAGCGAGGTTTGTCATTCATCACACGTGGATTAGGAGGCAGACTGGCCAAAGCACCAGCTGCGAAAGTATCCATGATGAGGTTGACCCAGAGCATCTGTGTGATGGTGAGGGGTGACTCGGTACCCATGACAGAACCTACCATCTCTACGAGGCACGCAGTCACGTTGATGGTGAGTTGGAAGAGTAGGAAACGCTGTATGTTCTGATACAGTGAACGTCCCCACATCACCGCCTTGGTGATGCTGGTGAAGGAGTTGTCCAGAATGGTGATATCACTGGCCTCCTTGGCTACCTCTGTACCGTCACCCATGGAGAGTCCTACGTGAGCAGCGTTGAGGGCAGGAGCGTCATTGGTGCCATCACCCGTTACGGCTACCACCTCGCCACGCTCTTGAAGCAGATGTACGAGGCGTTGTTTGTCAGCAGGACGGGCACGGCAGATGACTTGTAACTGTGCTACACGCTGTGCAGCCTCTTCGTCGGTGAGTTCGGCAAACTCCGTTCCGGTGATGACGGTGCTTTCGTGTGCCACGTCCATACCCAGTTGTCGTGCAATCTCACAAGCCGTTCCCTTCGTGTCACCTGTGACGATCTTCACGTCAATACCGGCATGATGACAAGCCTCAATGGCCTTGGGAACGTCTTCGCGTATAGGATCGCTTATGGCTGTAACGCCCTGGAAATGCGTGATGCCGTCATGGGTGGTGTAGGCAAAGGCAAGGGTACGCATAGCCTGGTTCTG
>DCIS01000154.1 GCA_002317475.1 Prevotellaceae bacterium UBA1720
CTAATTTCTGGTATGGCGCTATCCTTGCCAGTGAGGGACGTGGAGGCAATAGGGCACAATTACAATCCGAACTGGATGTGATGCAAAAGAATGGCATTAACAATCTACGTGTCTTGATTGGAGGTGATGGACGTGAGGGTGACCCACACCAGATCCGTCCTGTCCTGCAACCTGAACCTGGCGTATACAATGACACTATTCTACGTGGCCTTGACTATCTGATGGCAGAATTGGAAAAGCGTGACATGAAGGTGGTACTTTACATGACCAATGCCTGGGAATGGAGTGGCGGTAATAACACCTATCTTCAGTGGGCAGGTATGGGTCAGCCTCCTGCTAGCAGTGACTGGCCAGGATATCAGGCATACGGATCACAGTTCTATCGTAATGAACGTGCCATGGAAATGGCTGCAAACAACACCCGTTTCCTCGTTTCTCGTATTAACACCGTTACTGGCAAACCCTACAAGGAGTCTACTGCGCTGATGGCCTGGGAACTGTGTAACGAACCTCGTCCCTTTGCCAACACTCCTGAACAGAAGGTTTATTTTGAGAAATGGATAGCATCACAATCTGCACTTATCAAGAGTATTGATCCAAACCATCTCGTAACCACAGGTTCTGAGGGAAAATATGGTTGTGAGAGTGATATGGATCTGTTCCGACGTATTCACACACTTCCCACGATTGATTATTGCTGTATCCATATCTGGCCTTTCAACTGGGCATGGTTGGGTGCTTACTATGCTACAGCTAAAGAGGCTTTGGAAAACCTCGGTCCTGAGGCTCCTGAGAAGCAAGTGAAATATGCCTGTGAGCAGACACAAGCCTACATTGACGAGGCATACAAATTTATGGAGGGTACGGGTCGCCCCATAGTCCTTGAGGAATTCGGCTTTCCCCGTGATGGTTTTCAGGTTTCTCTCAACAGTACTACGCACGCACGCGATACGTATTATAAATATGTGTTCGATATAATCCGTACTAGCGGTAAGATTCAAGGCTGTAACTTCTGGTCATGGGCTGGCACCTCACGTCCATCTCATACTTTCTGGCAACCCTGGGATGAATACACGGGTGATCCTGCACAAGAAGAGCAAGGTCTGAATTCTGTGTTTGATACGGACAAGACCACACTCAAACTGATTAAGAATTTCAGTAAACACAATAAATAAGTAAGTGATCTATGAAAAAGCAAATTTTAGTAGCTGCTATGGTCTCATGTACTTTGACAGGCAATGCACAGTTGATGCTTAAGCCTAACAATATTGATGCCATTGTTAAGGCAATGACTTTGGAGGAAAAAGCAACTCTCGTAGTTGGAACAAGCAGACAAGGTTCTACTGGTGGCAACCAAACCGGTAATGGTATGATTGGTGCCCATGCTGATGCTGTTCCTGGAGCTGCAGGTACTACACAACCTATTGAAAGACTAGGCATCCCTGCCAGCATCCTGACTGATGGTCCTGCTGGTGTACGTATCAATCCCACTCGTGATAATGATAAGAATACCTATTACTGTACTGGTTTTCCTGTTGGTACAGCTTTGGCGTGTACCTGGAATCAGGAATTGATTGAAGAGGTTGGTAAGGCCATTGGTAATGAGGTACTGGAATATGGATGTGATGTGATTCTTGCACCAGGTCTGAATATTCATCGCTCTCTTCTTTGTGGTCGTAACTTCGAGTATTATTCAGAGGATCCCTTCCTGACTGGTAAAGTTGCAGCTGCCTATGTACGTGGTGTGCAAAGTCAGGGTGTAGGTACATCTATCAAGCATTTTGCTGTAAACTCACAGGAAACGGCTCGTACGGAGGTGGATGAGATTGTCTCTCAGCGCGCCTTGCGTGAGATTTACCTGAAAGGTTTTGAGATTGCCGTAAGGGAAGCTAAACCTTGGACCATCATGTCTTCGTACAACCGTGTCAATGGACCATTTACTCAGGAAAATCGTGAATTGTTGACTACTATTCTCCGCGATGAATGGGGTTTTGATGGCATTGTCATGACAGACTGGACAGGTCAGCGCAACACTGTTGCTCAGATACATGCCGGTAATGACCTTATGGAACCTGGACAACCCGTACAGTCTCAGGATGTTGTGGAAGGTGTAAAGAGTGGTAAGTTGAAGATGGCTGATCTGGATATCTGCGTTAAGCGTATCCTTCAGTATCTGGTCAAGACGCCTCGTTATCGTCAGTACAAATACACTAACAAGCCTGACTTGAAGGCACATGCGCAGGTTACTCGTCAGAGTGCAACCGAGGGCATGGTCTTGCTGAAGAATACAAACGCTACCCTACCTCTCAGTGTCCAGCAGAAGGTTTCCGTCTTCGGTATCACCTCTTATGATTTTATTGCTGGTGGTACAGGCTCTGGTGACGTGAACAAGGCGTATACTATTGACCTTATGACGGGATTGAACAATGCTGGTGTTAAGGTGGATGAGACACTTTCCCAGGTTTATCTCAACTATAAGAACTTCCAGTTAAGTCTTCAAGCAGCAGCTCCCAGACGTGGTTGGTTCTGGGGTAAGGAAGCAATGCCTGAGTTGGCACTCAAACGTAATGTTATTGAAAACCAAGCTGACAGATCTGATGTAGCCATCATCACTTTAGGTCGTCAGGCTGGTGAAGGCAGTGATCGTCAGGTGGAGAATGACTTTAATCTCTCTGATGTTGAGCAACAGCTTATAGCCAACGTATGCGAGGCTTTCCATGCCAAGCAGAAGAAGGTGGTAGTGATCATGAATATGGGTGGTGCTATCGAGACTGCCTCATGGAAGGAGAAGCCCGATGCTATCCTCCTCGCATGGCAACCTGGTCAGGAAGGTGGTAATTCCGTAGCTGATGTACTTGTTGGTAAGGCTAATCCTTCTGGTAAACTCTCACAGACATGGCCCATCTCTATCATGGATGCTCCTTCATCAAAGGACTTTCCCAACCTTCGTCAACCCAAGACCGTCAACGGTAAGAAGGAGTTTACTGACTTCACCAACCATACTGAGGGCATCTATGTGGGTTATCGTTATTTCAACACTCAGGGTAAGGCTGTTTCCTATCCCTTTGGTTATGGTCTCAGTTATACCACATTTGAGTACAGCAAACCCGTTGTAAAGTCATCAGGAAAAGGTTTCACTGCAAGCGTTACCGTCACCAATACCGGTAAGGTTGCTGGCAAGGAGGCTGTTGAACTCTATGTTGCTGCACCACAAGGTGGAATGGATAAGCCCAAGAAGGAACTTCGTTCTTTTGCCAAGACTCGCGAACTCCAGCCCGGTGAGTCACAGGTCTTGACCATGACAGTTTCTGCTTACGATCTTGCTTCGTATAACGAAAACACCCAAAGTTGGGAAACAGCTGCTGGTACTTACAACGTAGAGTTTGGTGCCAGTGTCGAAGATATTCGTTGCACCGCTTCTTACAAGCAGTCAAAGAAGGCTGTGGTGAAATGTCATGATGTGATGAAACCAAGCATCAAGTTGTAAGACAATAAGTAAGTGATCAAAATTAGCTTAATAATAGATGTGCTTTATTCTGCTGCAGATTTCAATCTTATTTGAAGGAGTGATGTGGACATCATGACTGAAAATGAGGCAGAAAGATGAGCGGAAGAAAGTACAGATATTATTGAGGTCACTTGCATAAACACTATAAAGATAAATTTGATTACTTACTTACACATACTCTATACGATAAAACCTCGTGGCGTATTACCACGAGGTTTTATTATATTAGAGGAGAAAAAAACTAGAATTACCTAGGTCCTCATCAACTATTGCAACCTTCTTTTGTAATCTACCATCTTGATGGCTGTGATGGCACATTCGTCCCCTTTGTTACCCAGTGAACCGCCACAACGATCCAGGGCTTGCTGCATGGTGTTGCAGGTCAGCAGACCATAGATGACAGGTACGTCATAGTCCTTGTTGAGTAGTGCAAGTCCCTCTGTCGTTCCTTCACAGATATAATCAAAGTGTGGAGTGTCACCACGAACGACACAACCAATGGCTATTACGGCGTCAAACATACGGCTCTTGACCATCTGGCTGGCACCGAATACAAGTTCAAAACTTCCGGGAACGGTCATCACGCGTATGCGCTCTTCCTTTACGCCATGCTTACGCAGGGTCTCGACGGCACCTTGCATCAATGCACCGGTTACTTCATCGTTCCACTCACTAACTACAATGCCGAAGCGCATGTCTTCGGCATTGGGTACACTCTCAGGATTATAGTCCGAGAGGTTATGAAAGGCTGTAGCCATATTACTTTACGCGTGCAATGTAAGCGTCAATCTGACCTGACTGTACCTGGTAAGCAGCCTTGCATGCATTTGCAGCGTTGTATACCTCGAGAGCCTTGGCATTGTCCTTCAGACCGAACTCGCAAATCTCGCCAGCCTTGATCAGGTTCATTACCTTGATGTTCTCGCTACCTGCTTTGTCAGCAGCATTCTTGAAGCTCTTTACTGCATCCTCGTACTGCTTAAGGCATGCCTGGCAGTCACCGATAGCAGCATAAACAGAAGCACTTACGTTCTGGTCGTCACATGAGCTGAAAGACTTGAACTCATCAAGAGCAGCCTGATACTTACCCTGGTTGTACAGAGCAATACCTGCATAGAGGTGAGCCAGATTACCAGCATCGGTGCTTCCGTACTCGTCAGAAACGGTCTGAGCAGCCTTCAGCAAGGTTGCAACAGAAGCGCTGTCCTGCTGTGAAAGAGCCTTCTGAGCAGCAACGATAGCATCATTAGCAGCAGCCTCACGAGGCTCGCTGATGAGGTTCTTGTAACCCATGAAACCAAATACGATAACCAAAACTGCTGCGATAGCAATACCGCACTGCTTGCCATACTTCTCGATGAAGTTAGGCTGTACGAGAACTTCCTCCTCGACTTTTTTCTTGTTGTTTGCCATTTTATTTTTGTTTTATTTGTACATCAATTTGTAATTGCCTGCGTGCGTCTACACGAAAAGCGATGCAAATTTAACCAAAATCTGTGGGATATTGAAATGTTTAGCATAATATTTTCACTTTAAGAGCAAATATTCCCCGTTTCTTCGGGTAATTTGACCGAAAATGATTAATTTTGTATCGATGATATTACGTAGTCTATCCATCTTGAATTATAAGAATCTGGAAGAAGCCCAGCTGCAACTCTCTTCCGGAATGAACTGTTTCATTGGTCAGAATGGAATGGGCAAGACCAACATACTCGATGCCATCTATTTCCTTTCCATGTGCAAGAGTTCCAATTCCAGCCAGGACCAGATGGTCATTCGTCATGATGCGGACTTCATGATGGTTCAGGGCATGTATCTCAAGGAAGACGGGACGGATGAGGAGATATCCTGTGGCCTGAAACGAGGTCAGAAGAAATCTTTTCGTCGCAGTAAGAAGGCATACAAACGTTTGGCTGAGCATATCGGGTTGATTCCTATCGTCCTTGTTTCGCCAGCTGATCACATGTTGGTAGCTGGTGGCAGTGAGGAGCGTCGCCGATTCATGGACATGATGATTTCCCAATGCGACCTACCCTATCTGGATAGCCTTGTACGTTACAACAAAGCCCTTCAGCAGCGCAATGCACTCTTGAAGATGGAGGAAGAGCCCGATCCCGATCTGCTCTCGATGTGGGAGGAGATGATGGCAAAGGAAGGTGAATTCATCTACGACAAACGTCGCCAGTATGTCGAGGCTTTTACTCCTCTGTTTCAAGAGTTTCACAACCAGATCTCCTTGGGTCGAGAAAAGGTTGAACTGCGCTATGCCTCTCATTGTCAGCGTGGTCCTTTGTTGGATGTAATCCAGCGTGATCGTCATAAGGATCGTGCAGTAGGTTATTCCCTGCATGGTATTCACAAGGACGATTTGGAGATGACCCTCGGAGGTTTCCCCTTGAAGCGCGAAGGTAGTCAAGGCCAGAACAAGACCTATCTGATAGCACTGAAACTGGCTCAGTTTGATTTTCTGCATCGAACAGGTTCACACACCGCGCCTATCCTGCTACTGGATGATATTTTCGATAAACTCGATTCAAGCAGAGTGGAACAGATTGTCAAACTCGTCAGCAGTGGTAATTTCGGTCAGACTTTTGTCACAGATACTAATCGTGACCATTTGGATGGCATACTCCGTTCTGGTGGTATGGATTACAAATTGTTTCATGTAGAAAACGGTACTATATCATGCAAAGAGTAAAATCACTACCTTTGGGTCAGATCCTACGTCAGTTTCTGCGTGAGGAAGGACTGGAGACACCTCTCAACGAATATCGTGCCGTCAGTTGCTGGAACGAAGTGATGGGTGAGATGGTTGCACGCTACACCACAAATGTAACCATTCGTAATGGCATTCTCTATGTCAGTCTGCGCAACCCTTCCCTACGGCAAAATCTTCTGATGAACCGTTCTCAGATTGTTCAGAAGATTAACGCGCACGTTGGTGCCCAGATCGTTCAGAATATTGTATTTAAGTAACAGGATTAACTGTTTCTGTGGGCTTTCCTAGAATTCTAGGATTTGCTAGGTATTCCTAGGTATTCCTAGATCTCCTTTGTTCCATTACCTAAAACAAGTCCAATTTCCTTTTCCTTGCTTCCTCGATTGGGAGGGAGTCGCGTGTAGTCGTGGTGCTATGACGAAGGGTTTCCTGTTCTCTCTGTAGTTCTTCAAAGGCTGATGTCTTGCTGCCCTCGCTGAGGAATTTATTAGCCAATAGGGCATTCTGCGAGGCATCCTTTACCCAGATTACGGGGCCATTGTAGGCAGGTGCAATCTTCAGGGCCGTATGCATAGGACTGGTTGTGGCACCACCAATCATCACGGGAATGTCAATGCCTGCCTTGCGTAGTTCGGTCACAACATGAGCCATCTCCTCAAGACTGGGGGTGATCAGTCCGCTCAATCCAATGATGTCGGGATGTATCTCTTGTGCCTTACGTACAATTTCCTCAGCTGGAACCATGACACCCATGTCGACGATCTCATAACCATTGCATGCCATTACCACAGCAACGATATTCTTGCCAATGTCGTGTACGTCACCCTTGACCGTAGCTACAAGTACCTTTCCAGCCGAACTAGCACCCTCTGACTTTTCTGCCTCAATATAGGGTTGCAGAATCTGAACGGCCTGCTTCATGGTTCGGGCAGTCTTGACTACCTGTGGTAAGAACATCTTGCCTTGTCCAAACAACTCTCCTACCCTGTTCATACCAGCCATCAGAGGACCTTCAATCACATCAACGGCACGGGGATATTTCTCCAAGGCTTGTTTCAGCAGTCCCTCCATGCCATCACTTACACCCTTCTGTATCTTTTCTGCTATTTGCTCTTCAAGGGTCAATTGGATGGTTTCTGCCTTGCTTGTCACCTTGCCATCCTTCTCTGCCATTTGTTTCTCAAGAAGGGTGTTTGCCAGTTCAATAAGGCGTTCGGAAGCTTCAGTCGAAGGCCTCGTCATAACCTCCTCAATGACCTTTAGTTCTGCTTCAGGTATATCACTGTACATCACTTTGGCAGAGGGATTTACGATGCCGAAATCCATTCCCTGTTGACGTGCATGATAGAGGAAGACAGCGTGCATTGCCTCGCGGATGTAGTTGTTGCCACGGAAAGAGAAGGAAAGGTTGCTGACACCACCGCTTACATGTGCTCCTGGCAAATTTTCTTTGATCCATCCAACTGTACGGATAAAGTCTGCTGCATATCCATCGTGCTCGGGAATGCCTGTTGCAACGGCCAGCACGTTAGGGTCGAAGATGATATCAAGTGGGTTAAACCCAACTACATCCACCAAGAGGTTGTAGGCACGCTGACAAACGGCGCATCGACGCTCGAAGGTTGTAGCCTGACCTTCCTCGTCAAAGGCCATTACCACCGTTGCTGCACCCATACGCTTGATCTCACGGGCATGCTCCAGGAAGCGTTCTTCACCCTCCTTCAGCGAGATGCTGTTCACGATACATTTACCCTGTACGCATTTCAGGCCGGCACGTATCACCTCCCACTTGGAGGAGTCGATCATGATGGGCACCTTGCAGATGTCTGGTTCACTGCCAATAAGATTCAGGAATGTCACCATCTCCTTCTCTGCATCCAGCAGTCCGTCATCCATATTTACGTCAATGACCAGTGCACCGTCTTCTACCTGCTTGCGAGCTATGTTCAGTGCCTCTTCGTAACTGCCTTCGTTGATGAGTCTCAGGAACTTACGACTACCGGCAACATTACATCTCTCGCCCACATTCACGAATGCCACCTCGGGCGTTAACTCCAGTTGTTCCAGTCCGCTCAGGAGCATGTTCGTGGATTTTACGATGGGTTGATGCCTGTTTTGTACGGCTTCTTCGCTCTGTGAATCCAGTAAGTCACGCATGGCACGAATATGTGCAGGAGTGGTGCCGCAGCATCCACCTATCACGTTCACCAGCCCTTCTTCGACAAAGGCACGCATCTGCTCCTTCATCATCTCGGGTGTTTCGTCGTATGCACCCAGCTCATTGGGCAAACCGGCATTGGGATGTGCACTAATAAAATAAGGTGCATGTTGGGCTAACTCCCGAACGCAAGGCAGCATGTCCTTTCCTCCGAAAGAGCAGTTCAAGCCGACGGTGAGCAGACTGACGTGTGATATGCTGGTCAGGAATGCACGTAGCGTCTGTCCGGAAAGTAGTCGCCCCGTCTTGTCACTAACGGTGGCGCTGACCATCAGAGGGACAGTAATGCCCGTTTTCTTCATAGCCTCCTCGGCAGCGAAAAGTGTTGCTTTGCAGTTGAGTGTATCAAAGACGGTCTCGAAGAGCAATGCGTCCACACCCTCCTCCAGCAGCGTCGTAATTTGCTCTATATAGGCCTCTACCATCTCGTCGAAGGTTAGGGCTCGGAAACCTGGATTATTGATGTCCGGACTCATGGAGAGTGTCTTGTTGCTTGGCCCAACCGTGGCAATTACGTAGCGTGGACGCTCTGTTGTAGAGAAAGCATTTGCCTCTCTGCGAGCCAGTCTGACAGCAGTCTGGTTGATCTCCTTGATCAGATGTTGACAACCATAGTCTGCCATGCTTATAGATTGGCTGTTGAATGTACATGCCGTAATAATGTCAGCACCAGCCTCCAGATATTTATGGTGTATTTCGCTGATCACATCCGGTCTGGTCAGCACCAGCAAGTCGTTGTTGCCGAGCTGTAATCCAGGCAGATCCTTGAATCTGTCTCCTCTGAAATCCTCTTCGCGCAGATGGTAGGTCTGAATCATTGTACCCATTGCTCCATCCAGCAGCAATATCCTCTCCCTTATAGCTTCTTCTATCTTCATAAGCCTAACCCCAACCCTTCCCAAATGGAAGGGAGTTCTTTTGGTTACATTAGATTAATTAACCTTATCTATTATTTACTTGCCTTTCACCCACAATACTATATAAATAGTGCCCTTCCTTTTGGGAAGGGTTGGGGTTAGGCTTTAATAATTCTTCTTAAATGCTCTGTCAATGTCCCTTCTGTCTTGCTTTGCCTTGAGGGATTCACGTTTGTCATATTCCTTCTTACCGCGACAGAGGTAGATATCCAGCTTTGCCAATCCGTTCTCATTAACATAGAGCAAGGTGGGCACGATGCTGAAACCGGGATTCTTCTCTGCAGATAGCAGTTTACGTATCTCCTTCTTCGTGAGTAGCAGTTTACGGTCACGTCGTTCAACGTGATTGTTGTAACTACCTTGTTGGTAATGAGCTATATACATATTTTTAACCCAAACCTCACCATTGCGTATATAGCAGAAAGTCTCCACCAGCGATGCCTTGCCCTGACGTATACTTTTTATCTCAGTACCAGTCAGCACAATGCCCGCAGTATATTGATCAAGCAGCAGGTAGTCGAATTCTGCCCTTTTGTTCTTGATCTGTATTGCGTAATTCTTTTTTATTGTCTTCTGTGCCACAATTTCATGTACCATTTACCATTTACAATGTACAATTTGTACTTTGCTAACAGTATTATTCTCTTTTCAATGTCTCTCGTTCCAAATTCTATATAACATCCTTCCCTTTGGGAAGGCTTGGTTAGGCTTCAATTTCCGCGAAGTTCGCAATGTGCTCGTCCACGTATCTTGCCACTATCTCCGTTACCTCTTCCTCCATCTCCACGAACTCATCGTCCAGATCATCGAAGGCGGGATACTGCTCAAACAGCGCCATGAATTCCTCATCGTTGCACTCCTTGGTCAGCTCCTTTTCATGCTCCTCAAACAGTTTTCTGCCACTGTATATCAGTTTCTGGAACTCTTTCGCTCCCCACTGACGCATAGCCTTGGCAAAGGGATTCAGGAAGATGAAGGGACCATAGCCGTTATGTATCAACTGTATGAAACCGCCGTCCATCACCTCTTCACGTACGATCATATACGCCAACAGGGTTATCTGGTCAGCATTCAGCAGCGGCATGTTCTCGGCATTCAGTTCACCACCAATAGCCTCAAGGATACGTTTGTTGAACAAGCCTACAAAGGCATCCATACCCTCTTTTGCAGCCTCTACAATCTCAGTTTCTCTTATCGTGACTTTAACGTTGCTCATTGTTAATACCTTAATTATTTATATAGAAAAATGGCATGTTCAGCCATTTCTTCCACCTTTTATTATACAAAAGTAACTAAATTTTGGTAATCGTACGAAAAAAAAAGCCCAAATAATTGGAAGAATACCACATTTATAGTATTTTTGCACTAGGAAACATTAAATATACACTATTTAATTCAATAAAATTATGGTTTATTCACACGAAGTTCAGAACATGTGTTGTGTGGCTAAAGGCCCCAACCATGGTCCTGCTCCCATTCCCGAAGAGGGCAAGTGGGTACAGGCAAAGGAGATTAAGGACATCAGCGGTCTTACCCACGGTATCGGTTGGTGTGCTCCTCAGCAGGGTGCTTGTAAGTTGACCCTGAATGTTAAGGATGGTGTAATCGAGGAGGCTCTCGTTGAGACTATCGGTTGCTCAGGTATGACTCACTCTGCTGCTATGGCCAGTGAGATTCTTCCCGGCAAGACTATCCTCGAGGCATTGAATACCGACCTCGTTTGCGATGCTATCAACACCGCTATGCGCGAGCTCTTCCTTCAGATCGTTTACGGTCGTACACAGTCTGCTTTCTCTGAGGGTGGTCTGATGATCGGTGCTGGTCTTGAGGACCTCGGTAAGGGTCTTATCTCTCAGACCGGTACTCTCTACGGTACTAAGGTTAAGGGTACACGTTACCTGCAGTTGACCGAGGGTTACATCACCAAGATGTACCTTGACAAGGACGACCAGGTTTGTGGTTATGAGTTCGTTCACATGGGCAAGTTCATGGACGCTATCAAGAAGGGCGTTGCAGCTGACGAGGCTCTGAAGAGTGTTACCGGTACTTACGGCCGTACCAAGGCTGAGGACGGTGCTGTTAAGTCAATCGACCCCCGCAAGGACTAATTCCATTTACAATTTAACCATTTACCATTTACAATTTAGATGGACAAAGCGGAACTACAAGATAGATTCAAACAATTTGCATTGCGAATTATCAAACTTGTAGATTCTATGCCAAACACTTTGGCCTCAACAACATTAGCACGTCAAATCATTCGTTCAGGTACTTCACCCTATGCCAATTACAGCGCAGCTTGTTTAGCAAAATCTGAAAAAGACTTTCTCAACAAGTTAAAAATGGTTGAAGAAGAACTTGACGAAACAAAAAGATGGCTCGAACTGATAGTTGAAAGTAATATAATGCCGAAAGATAGGATGTTATACCTTATTAATGAAAATAAGGAACTTGTTAGCATCATAACCAAGGCAATTGTCACTATGAGGAACAAAATAAATGGAACATTGTAAATAGGTATTCGGTTAATCTTAAATGGTACATTGTAAATTTTAAAATTGTAAATGAAATTATGATACGTGAAGTAAAATTTGAGAGCCAGGACCGTCGTATTGCACAGATTTTGGCATGTTTGAACGCACACGGTATTGCTTCTATCGAGGAGGCTAATCAGATTTGCGATGCAGCAGGTCTCGATCCTTACAAGACTTGTGAGGAGACCCAGATGATCTGCTTCGAGAATGCAAAGTGGGCTTACGTAGTAGGTACTGCTATCGCATTGAAGGAGAAGGCAAAGGACGCTGTTGAGGCAGCTAACTATATTGGTGAGGGTCTGCAGAGCTTCTGTATCCCCGGTTCAGTAGCTGACGACCGTAAGGTAGGTATCGGCCACGGTGAGCTGGGTGCACGTCTGCTCTCTCCCGACACCAAGTGTTTCGCATTCCTCGCTGGTCACGAGTCATTCGCTGCTGCTGAGGGTGCTATCAAGATTGCTCAGATGGCTAACAAGTCAAGACCAGCTGACAAGCCCCTTCGTTGTATCCTCAACGGTCTCGGCAAGGACGCTGCTATGATTATCAGCCGTATCAACGGTTTCACCTACGTACAGACCCAGTTCGACTACTTCACCGGTGAGTTGAAGGAGGTTCAGCGTATCGCTTACTCTAACGGTCCTCGTGCAGCTGTAAACTGCTACGGTGCTGACGATGTACGCGAGGGTGTAGCTATCATGTGGAAGGAGGACGTAGACGTTTCTATCACCGGTAACTCTACCAACCCCACCCGCTTCCAGCACCCCACAGCTGGTACTTACAAGAAGGAGCGTACCCGCGCTGGTAAGCCCTACTTCTCAGTAGCTTCTGGTGGTGGTACCGGTCGTACCTTGCATCCCGATAACATGGCTGCAGGTCCCGCTTCTTACGGTATGACAGATACTC
>DCIS01000170.1:0-884 GCA_002317475.1 Prevotellaceae bacterium UBA1720
AACAGCCATGCAAAAGATTCTGACAAACGAAAACCACAAGAGGAATCTTATTGAGAAGGGCAAAGAACGTCTTAAAAAATTCACTTGGGAAGAGACGGCAAGGCAAACAGAAGAGACATACCTTAAGGTATTAGGAATATCGTGATGATACTCCTCGTCTTATTTGCCTCTAAGTTTGCACATTAGCCAAGGGAATACCAAATGAGGTAAGAAACGTAGTTTGTCAACAAAACCATCTACCTCACAAACCACCTTGATATTATCCCAAAGCCCTCGTGATCGGTAAGTATTTGATACTCCATTTGTGTCAAAATTGGCTATTGCAATTGGGATGTACTGAAATGATTTACCTGCCAATATCAGTTGCTTGGCCTGTTTGAAGTCTGCTGACCAACGATGGTTGGTGTCAAAGGGAAAAGTATTCAGGCATGCCGTACTGGTCAAGGCACTCTGATGACAGTAGAACATTTTGTGACAGTTCTGAGGCTTAAGAGAGGTCTTCAACACGCCATTCTTAAGTACATCACCATAAACCACATCCATATTGGGCCTCATCTGTGCTACGATCTCACTCAAAGTCTCAGGTTTTACAAACGTGTCTCCTGCATTCATGAAAATACAGTAGTCACCCTTTGCCATTTTAACCGCTTTATTCATAGCATCGTATATGCCATTATCTGGCTCGCTGACAAAACGTATTGATGCTATTTTGGCCAACTGTTCTATCCACTGTTTTGAACCATCTCCAGAACCTCCATCTACGATAATATATTCCTTGTGGGAATAGTCTTGCTCCAATGCACTTTTGGCTGTAATCTTCAAAGCATTGAGGGAATTATAAGTGACAGTAATTATGGATATAAGAGGCTGAACCATAGAGATTT
>DCIS01000170.1:1086-1658 GCA_002317475.1 Prevotellaceae bacterium UBA1720
TCAGTAAGTTGCCAATCAGGTACGTCTTTGGTGTTCTCGCCCATCGGTACAATCTCTGCCTCGTAATACCCTCTTTTTACACGTCGTACATCAAGGAAAGCGCAGGCATAATCTAATTGTTTGGTTATACGTTCGGTACCTGTGATGACAATCGTGCCAGGATGGTTCATGAATGTTAGGCTATGGTAGGTTGCCTGGAACAAAGGTACCTGGTCAGACAAGAAACCCACAACCACAGGAATACCTTTTTTTCTGTAAGATAGCAACGTGCGTAAAGTGACATTCATTGAGATGCTCTCGTGACCTAAATGTCCACGAATCTTAAGCATAAAAGCATTGAAGGCTGGGTTCTCCAGGATATGGTAAATCTGCCCCATCACAACCTCTCCAGGCACGTTCAGACCTAATCCTGTTACCCACTCCCAGTTTCCCAGATGCCCCATATACACGATGACGCTTCTACCCTGTTCTGTCAAATGAGTAATATGCTCCATACCCTTGAAGACCATTCTCCGTTTGATCTCTGCTTCTGAGATAGATATCAACTTGATGGTCTCAACCATATAGTCACA
>DCIS01000170.1:1805-3269 GCA_002317475.1 Prevotellaceae bacterium UBA1720
AGACCATACAGCACACACATAGGCAATAGGGACAGACTGTAGGTGATGCCACAGAGAGCATAATATCCTACCTTCTGTCCGAATGTCAGACCTTTCGTGTATCCTGTATTTGGGTTTTTTATCATCCTTGACTATCCTTCAGGTTCTTGATGCACACCTCCAGCGAATCAACCCAATAAGGCACCTTTACGCCAAAAGTATCTTTGATCTTAGTCTTGTCGAGAACGGAATATGCGGGGCGAGTTACAGGACTGGGGTATTCCGAACTGTGACAGGGTTGGATGTCGCAATCTGTATGTCCTGCTATCTTGGCAATCATCTGAGTGAAGTCGTACCACGAGCATACACCTTCGTTGGAGAAATGAAATACTCCCTCTTGAGGCTTCTGCAGGATGGTGGCAATGGCTTTTGCCAAGTCCCATGCGTAGGTTGGTGTTCCACACTGGTCAAAGACCACTTTCAAAGCAGGCTTTGTGGCAGTGAGGTTGAGCATCGTCTTGCAGAAATTCTTGCCGAACTCAGAATACAACCATGCCGTACGGATAATGACGTAGCCTCCTACGGTGTTTGAACCAGATGCAAAGACCTCCTGTATCTTCTGCTCACCCAACAATTTCGTTGCACCATAGACTCCTGTTGGTGTGCCTGTCTGGCCTTCCTGACAAGGTGTGTTATAAGGTTCCTTGCCAAAGACATAGTCCGTGGAGATCTGTACCAACCAACCTCCAACTTCCTTCATCGCCTTTGCCAGGTTTTCAGGAGCTGTTGCATTGAGTTTCTTCACTAATTCATACTTCTCTGGATCCTCAGCACCATCTACATTCGTCCAGGCAGCACAGTTCACAATGGCTTGTACACCATACTCCTTCACCATGTTTCGGATAGCCTCAAGATCGGTAATATCCAGATAGGTGGTTTCAAGACCCTCTACCTGACTAACATCAGTAAAAACATATTGGTCAGACGAACTTCGGGCTATGATACGCATCTCATTGCCCAACTGTCCGTTTGCACCTGTTACAAGTATTGTCATGCGTATTGTCAGATATTAGGTTTGCCCGTTTCCTTCAGTTCATCAATTACCTTCAATAGGTACTGACCATACTGGTTCTTGATCATGGGCTGAGCCAACTGTCTCATTCGCTCCTCGTCAATCCACCCCTTGCGGTAAGCAATACCCTCCAGGCATCCCACCTTGAGTCCGGTGCGCTTTTCCATCACCTCAATATAGGTGGAAGCCTCTGAGAGCGAGTCATGTGTACCTGTATCCAACCATGCAAAACCACGTCCTAAGGTCTGAACTTTTAGTTCACCGTCATTAAGGAACTGCTGGTTGACCGTAGTAATCTCATACTCACCACGTGCAGATGGCTTGATGTTCTTAGCCACCTCTACCACTTTGTTAGGATAGAAATAGAGTCCTACTACAGCATAGTTGCTCTTTGGTTGTGCTGGCTTCTCCTC
>DCIS01000170.1:3318-5412 GCA_002317475.1 Prevotellaceae bacterium UBA1720
AGCCACACCATAACGCTCTGGATCACTCACCCAGTAGCCAAATACGGTTGCTTTCTGTTCCTCGTCAGCAGTACGAACTGCCTCTCTCAGCATGCCTGTAAAACCTGCACCATGGAAGATATTGTCACCCAGAACCAGACAAGCACTGTCATTGCCAATGAAATCTGCACCAATGGTAAAAGCCTGAGCTAAGCCATCGGGAGAAGGTTGCTCGGCATACTCAAAGTGTACGCCATAGTCACTACCATCACCCAGGAGTCTTTTGAAGCCTGGCAGATCAAATGGGGTTGAGATGATCAGGATATCCCTGATACCCGCCAACATCAGTACGCTGATAGGGTAATAAACCATAGGTTTATCGTAGATTGGCATCAACTGCTTACTGATACCCTTTGTGATGGGATACAGACGAGTACCCGAACCACCTGCTAAGACTATTCCTTTCATAGACTTTACATTTTTTGTTATTACTGAATGCAAAAATAGCAAAAAAAACTGATATACCCATTTTTTCCAACGGAAAAATACAAAAGGATGTCGATTCAGGTAGTAGATAGCCAAGGTTCTTCATGGAATCTTCTAGGATTTTCTAGGTCTTTTTAGGCAATCTTAGGTATCTAGTCAGAATGCCTCGTTAATGCAGAATACGAATCCTGAACCATTACGGGTAAAGCCATAGTCAAAGCGGATGTTTACTCCTGGCTTGAAGCGCCAACGAACACCTGCTCCATAGTTAGGGAGAGTACGAGAGAAGCGCCAGTTGTTGGTATCGTGAAAACTATTGGCTGCACCAACCCACCAAACCATGCCGATACGTTTCCACAAATGTTGACGGAACTCCAACTGCGCCTCAATGATGTTACGGTCACGATAACGTCCCATATAGTAGCCTCGCATACGATAACTGCTACCCACCTGGGCATATTCAGTCCATGGTGTATCATGCCCCACATTCAGCATTGAATGCAGTTCACCTGCCAATACACATCCCTTCCATACTGGTTGATAGCCAGATAATTGCATCTCTGTGGTGGAGAATGTCCCAACCGTATTACAGAAAGCAGGTGAAACGCGTTGCTGAAAATTGATATACATTCCTCGCTGAGCATCATGCAGGCAATCACGAGTGTCGTAACTCAGTCCAAATCCTGCAGACAAAACCTGTGATTGATGTTCCCTGAAATCTAAGAGATCGTTACATAAGGCATCACGCTTGTCAGCTGTGTAATATTGATAATAAAGTATTGGACCTATGTAAAGATTTGGGACGACACGAAACATAAAATTCCCATTGAACTTGATGTAGTTTTCCGTATAGTATGACTCGTTAGCATCAACGTCATTCTGCTCATAGCCGATACCCCAGAACAGGTTCTTAAAGGTACTCAGTTCCAGCTTGGCAGTACTTCGATAACGGTCATCAGGAAAGAACATCTCATTAACGAGCAACATGGTAAACATAGCCTTTGACGTAGCTCTGGCCGTGATGGTTATGCTGGATTGCTGTAGGTCAGGATTGGTTGGTTGAAGATGGTAAAGGCCCGAACCGCAAAGTCCAAGACCAATACCCGTAGTACTGTTGATATCAGGTCCTCCAATGAAACTGATATCAAATTTTTCCAATGGTTTTTTATCATCAGACTTGTCAAAATAGTTCACTATACCTCCTAAGATACCTTTCTGCCAGAAATACTTCTTCAAAGGCTGCACAGTATCCCTTTCTGCAACCTCGGAAAAGTCGTATGTCAGGATGCTATCACCCATCTCCTGAGCAGATAGTTGTAAAGTCAATAGGAAAAACAGGATACCAATGTACCTACGCATAGTCCTTATACTCTCTTGGATAACGTACTTACTTCACAAGTGAACTTACTGATTTGCAGAAGAGTCCTCAATGTTCAGGTTCTCCCACATCCGACTGACTACCCAGTAAGCGAAAAAGGCAGAGACGAAACCAAAGATGGCATCTACCAGATAATGAGCGTGAATATATACCGTGGCACCACACAGCAGCAAGTAGAAAGGCACATATACACAGAACAAACCCTTCATCCTATATTTTCGGCACAAGAGCATAAGGATTGTACTTATACC
>DCIS01000170.1:5580-7004 GCA_002317475.1 Prevotellaceae bacterium UBA1720
CGGATCAACTCCAGCCACTTGATAATAGTACTGAGGACCGGCTGCGGGGATGAACATATATATAAGGTAGTAGAGAAAGAAGGCGGTCAGGATGACGAATGTCGTACGAAGCAAATAATCCGGTTTAAGAAAGGCTACCCATGTCACCAACATATATATCATGGGAAAATAGGAGAAATATCCTAGATAGAATAGTTCGCTGACCCACCACTGAGGCATTATCTGAGAGAAGCGCAGAGAAGGCTGACAACCAAACCAGTCATGATCCCATTGTGCAAAGATATGATCCATGGATGGATACAAACGACTAAATTCGTAGGTATCTGGATACCAAACACTTAAAGTAAACAGTACCAGTGCTACACGAAGATATCGGGTAAACTTGTTTTCCTTGATTTTCGTAGCAATCAATCCTGCACCTAAAGCACCAAGTGCAATGGCTCTGGTCTTGAACATCTCGGTTGGATTGACCAAGTCATCCCAAGACAGGAACATAAACATCAGGGTCAATGCCAGATAGGCCAGCATTACCCATTCGTGCAGCCATAGTTTCAGGCCCAGTGATTTTAGTTTTATAGCCATCCGTTCTCCTTATACCATTTGATTGAAGCCTTTACGCCACGCTCCAAAGGCCAATGGGGTTCATAACCCAAATCACGACGAGCAGGTTCAATGTCACACTGCCAGTTGCGCTGTGACAAGATATGATATTTATCTTGATTCAAAGTGGTCAGCTTACCCATCCATCCACATACAGTACCACTGACGGCACAAATGGCGCGTAGGAACCACAATGGTGCCTTGATGTGCAGCACCCAAGGGTCGCCCATCTCCTGCTGAAGCAGGTCACTAAAACGACGACTGTCATATATCTCGCCGTCTGACAGGAAATATGCCTTGCCTTCAACACCCTCAGCCTCCATAGCAAGGTAGATGGCATCTACGAGGTCCTGCACATAGATAAATGTAATCTCCTGAGGTTTGTAACCTACTGCAAAATCAGTATGTTGCTTGATACTCTGAGCCATTAGGAAATAGTCCTTCTCACGAGGACCATATACACCTGTTGGGCGAAGAATTACATAGGGAAAATCTTTTGTCGTTGCCAAATATTTCTCTGCCTGCAACTTGCTCTCGCCATAGGCAGTATTGGGTTGGGGAGTATCAGTTAACAGGATAGGACTGTAGATCCATCTGTTGTCAGGAGTAGCCTTGCGTACAGCTTCCTCACGTATAGCACCAAAGATACTCAGACTGCTGATGAAGATGAAGCGACGTGGCACCATACCCTCTGCCTGCAAAGCTTCTACAAAGTTCTGGGTACCCTGTGTGTTGGTCTTGAAGAACTGCTCCTTCTTGATACACTTTGTAGCACCTGCAGCATGTACTACATAGTCCCAACCTTGACCTCCCATTTCCTCCTT
>DCIS01000170.1:7164-8388 GCA_002317475.1 Prevotellaceae bacterium UBA1720
AATCCACTTGCACCAGTAACGAGTATTCTCATATAAATCTGTCTCTTTGCTTTGTTTGGTTTGCAAAGATACGCTTTTTCGTGTAAAAAATCATTAATATTTAATGATACTTCATTTTTTTTTGTTTTATTTGCATAAAATATGAATTAGAGAGCAAATAGATGCTCGAAATAAATTGTATACTACCATGAGCAAGTCAAAGAAAAAGGGAGGAAAACGCATCACCAAGAAGGAACTGATTGGCATGATGGTTGAATTGTTCCAGTCAAATCCTGGAGAAGCACTGAATTTCAAGGATATTACCCGTATACTGCAACTCGATACTCATCCCGCCAAGATGCTCTGCATGGACATTCTGGAGGAAATGATGATGGATGACTTTATCGTCGAGAAACCTCGCTACTGCTACCGTATGAATGTAGCTACTACCCAGATCATGGAGGGTATCTTCCATCGTAAGGCTAACGGAAAGAATACTTTCCAGCCTGATGAGGGTGGCGAACCTATCTTGGTGGCTGAGCGAAACAGTATGAACGCCATGGACGGAGATCGCGTGAAAGCCACGATGATGGCTCGTCGCAAGCATCATGTGCGTGAGGCTGAGGTTGTGGAGATTGTGGAGCGTTCTGACAAGAGTTTCGTAGGTACGCTTCAGGTCAAGAAGGACTTTGCCTACCTGCTCACTGAGGACCGTACCTTGGCCAACGATATCTTCATACCCAAACGTCTCCTGAAAAATGGCAAGACAGGTGACAAGGCCGTTGTAAAGATTACGGAATGGCCTCAGAATAGCAAGAATCCCGTTGGTAAGGTTGTCGATATCCTGGGAAGTGCTGGCGAGAATAATACCGAGATGCACGCTATTTTGGCTGAATACGGACTGCCCTATACCTATCCCAAGGCTGTTGAGGAGGCTGCCGAACATATTGATGCTGGCATCACCGAGCAGGAGATTCGTCGTCGCGAGGACTTCCGTGATATCCTCACTTTCACCATTGATCCAAAGGATGCCAAGGACTTTGATGATGCCCTGTCTTTCCGTCAGATCAAGCCTAATCTTTGGGAGGTAGGTGTACATATTGCTGACGTAAGTCATTATGTACATGAGGGTAGCGCCATTGACAAGGAGGCTGTGAAGCGTGCCACCAGTATTTACCTCGTTGACCGCACCATTCCCATGTTGCCCGAACGACTTTGTAATGGAATTTGTTCTTTGCGCCCCGA
>DCIS01000170.1:8527-8797 GCA_002317475.1 Prevotellaceae bacterium UBA1720
ATATTCGAGAACAAGCAACTGGCAGCTCAGAACGAGGAACTGATTGCCAAGGGAGATGCTCGCAATCTTGAAGGTGATGATGCACTGAATTTTGCCCTTTTCAAACTCAATGCTCTGGCTAAGACTATCCGCGAGAAGCGATTCAATAACGGAGCAGTGGATTTTGACCGCAAAGAGGTACATTTCAATATCGACGAGACAGGACATCCTACCAGTGTTTATTTTGTGGACAGTACTGACTCGCATCACCTTATCGAGGAGTTCATGCTG
>DCIS01000188.1:0-10299 GCA_002317475.1 Prevotellaceae bacterium UBA1720
ATAGCCATGGTTGACGCACCACGCCATGCCATAGAGGAAAAGGCTCGTGCCCGTAACCTCGGGGCCTCCAAAGTCCTCTGGGTCAGCTAGTGAGGCATTCCAGAAACCATCCTCGCGTTGCAAGGGCAGGAGTGACTCCAAGAGTGATGTGAGGTCCTTGAGGTAGTCCTGGTAATGCTTGTCTGTGGGTTGCATCTCGTCCAGTACGCGAACGAGTGCTGCCACTACCCAACCGTCACCACGGCTCCAGTAACAGTCCTTGCCGGAAGGTGTCTTGTAGGGTGGGTTGAAATCCTTGTCGCGCCACCATAGTCCGTCCTTGGGATTGCGCAACCCTCCATCCTGTTTGTCTCGGGCATAGGTGTACATTTCCCATGCCTTTTCGGCATAGAGTGCGTTGCCCGTGGTCTTGGCCATCTTCTGGAAGACAGGCATACCCATCTGAATGGCATCTATCCACCACCAGTCGGCATTGCTCTCCTCGCCTCGGGCGATGATCTGGTCAAGGTTCTCTGTCACATACTTCAGCGTGGCACCCTTTGCTCCCAGACGATACATGTCGATGTAGGTCTGCGAGCAACAGTAGTCGTCGGCATCGTGCGTCTTCACCCCGTTGCGCGGTGTCCATTGGTGATGGTTACACCACAGCAGCGTATAGTCCAGATAGCGCTGGTCGGGACAAACCGACTGCAAGGCCATCAGTCCCTCGTAGTACACGGCACGCGTCCACAGCGAACTGGGACGGACCTTGTTGCGAACGAAGGTGTCCTTGGTAGGGTCGGACCACTGACGCATGAACCAGTCGTTGACAAGAGCGGCCTTCTGCAGCACCTCGCTGCGCTCAGCTTGTGCCAAGGCAGAGGAGGTGACGAGGAGGGTAAGAAGCACAAAGGCGAAAAACCTGTGAAGCATGGATTTCATTGAGATAAAGTTGCGTGAATTACTGGGGAAGGGAAACCTAGGGAAACCTAGGAGAACCTAGGAACATCTAGGAAACCTAGGACAACCTAGGTATCTAGAACCTAAATACCTCCAATCTTTTACTTGGCAACGGGACGTACGCCCATTCCATAATAACGTGGAAGGCTGCCTACCTCAGTTTTTAGATAGATAGAGATACGCACGGCACGATCCAGGATTCCTGTCTGCTCATCGTCACTACCTGTTACGAGGGTGCTGGTCCATAGACAAGCCTGACCACCTTCGTTGCAGCCCTTCTCGTTCCAATAACCATTGGCGGGAAGGAATATTGTTGCACCATTGGGGCCGGTAACCTCAGCACCCTTGACGGTCTTTCCGTCGACAGTATGAGGGTACCATATAATCTTGCAGTTGTCGCTGAGCTCTTTTGCCTGCTCTTGTGTAGGCATAACCCATTTGCCTTTCCATGCGACATGGGCTACATCGTAATCTGTTCCGGCAATATTCTCGCCCAGTTTGTCGTAGGTTACATGGTAGGGATCCTCGTTATGATAATACTCGTCACTTCCCCAAATCTTGGAATAATCGGTCTTAGCTTTGACTGATCCCCAAGAATAGTAGTTGCCGTAGGCTTCGGGAATGGTTGCACCAACATTACAGCAAGCCCACTTGGTACCAGAGGGCAGACCGAGGTCGATAAGGTGAGGATGGTGGTCGTCGGGACATGCGGTAACGGCTACCGAACCATCATTGGTAGGAACTTGAGGCGTAACATCCTCTACATCGTCGCCACCACAACTTGTGAGGCAAAGCGCACCAAAAGTAAGCGCAAGAGTGAAAAAGATAGGTTTCATGTTATTATTAAGTTAATTTTGATCATTTGCTTAGGTAATTAGTCTATTCTGCCCAGAAGATGGGTCCGGTCAAAAGACCGGGGTGCATGGTATGACGCGCAAATATACGAAGAATTGACGGGAAGACAAAGAAATTATGGAAAATACTTGGGTGAATGGGGATGTTTTTATATTTTTGCAAAAGATAACCACATTGAGCCACACCAAATTATTCAGTTATCCACTTGAAGAACCATGGGAAAACTCATCATCGAGATACCACCAATCAGCGAGAAAGACTGCTACTATCTGCAGGAGCGTTACAAGCCCAGTTTCAACTATCCCCTGCACAAGCATAATGCCTATGAACTGAATTTCGTGGAGCATTGTGAGGGAGCACGACGCATTGTGGGGGATAGCATGGAGGTACTGGGCGAGTATGACCTGGCTCTGGTAGGGTGCAATCTGGAGCATGTCTGGGAACAGCATGAATGCAAGGCGGAGAGCATCCACGAGATAACCATTCAGATGCCACTCAATATTATCTCCAAGGACTGGTTGGAGCGCCGTGTGATGCAGTCGTTGAAGGTGATGATGGAGCATGCACAGGTGGGTGTGGCTTTTGGCATGAAAGCTATTATGACCGTCTATGACCGACTCAATTTTCTGACTCAGTCCGAACCCTCTTTTCGTACTGCCATGACTGTTATAGATATTTTGCATGATCTGGCGGAAAGTGGTGATTATCATACACTTTCATCTTCTCACTATTCCCATGCAGAGCTGCCAGTCACCAGTCGCAGAATACAGAAAATCAAGGACTATATTGACGGTCATTACAAAGAGGAAATCCGTATGGAAACACTGTCGGAAATGATTAATATGACTCCCAATGCCCTGAGTCGATTTTTCAAGCAGAAAACCAATCGTTCGATCTCCAATTACATCAACGAGGTACGTATCGGCCAGGCTGCCTCCCTGCTTGTGGATAGCCAGATGCCTGTGGTAGAAATCAGTTATTGTTGTGGTTTCAATACTATATCTAATTTCAACCGTACTTTCAAGTCTGTCAAGGGTGTCACTCCCTCTGAATTCCGGGAGTCTTACAAGAAGAATGCTTTCTTGATCTAGGGTCAATAAGATGCGTGTTGGTCTTACACAATTCTACCCAAATCTTATCATTATTTAACCGTGATGTTGACTTTTGCTAATTTCGTGGTATTTTTGGATAGAATTGTGTAAGGTGTAAGGTTAAAATATGCGTAATTTTGCACAGAAATTAACTAACACCATTATGGCCAACAACGAATACGGACATTTTGATGACGCCAAAAGAGAGTTTGTCATCACCAACCCTGCGACCCCTTTCCCCTGGATCAACTATCTAGGCAACGAGGATTTCTTCTCATTGATCAGTAACACTGCCGGTGGATATTCCTTCTACAAGGATGCCAAGTTCCGACGCATTACCCGCTACCGTTACAACGGCGTACCCATGGACAATGGTGGCCGTTATTTCTATATTAATGACAACGGTACGGTCTGGAGTCCCGGCTGGAAGCCTTGCAAGACTCCCCTTGACAGCTATGAGTGCCGTCATGGTATGAACTACACCCGCATCACAGGTGCAAAGAACGGCATTGAGGCGTCAGTTCTCTTCTTCGTTCCTCTGAAGACCTGGGCTGAGGTGCAGAAGGTCACCCTCAAGAATACTTCGAACGAAAAGAAGAGCATCAAGGTGTTCTCTTTCGCAGAGTGGTGTCTCTGGAATGCTGCTACTGACATGGAGAACTTCCAGCGCAACTGGTCGACCGGTGAGGTGGAGATAGATCAGGCTGAAAACAAGACCGTTATCTACCACAAGACTGAATACAAGGAGCGTCGTAATCATTATGCATATTACGCTCTGGCCAATGCTCAGGCAGATGGCTATGACACAGACCGCGAATCATTCATCGGCCTGTACAACGAGTTTGCTGACCCCCAGTGTGTGATGGCAGGCAAACCTGGCAACTCCCTTGCTCACGGTTGGAGTCCCATTGCCTCGCACTATGTAGAGGTGGAGTTGGCTCCCGGTGAGTCAAAGGACTACATCTTCCTTTTGGGTTATGTAGAGAATGAGCAAGAGGAGAAGTTCTGCAAGGAGGATCTCGCTCGCAAGCAGAGTGGTGAACTCATCACCTCACAGGATTCGGATGTCACCTTTGTCAACAAGACCAAGGCTCGCGAGTGTATTGCCAAGTTCTCGACCGTAGAGGCCGTTGATGCAGCTTTTGCTGAGTTGGCAAAGATGTGGGACGACTTGCTTGACAAGTATGCTGTCAAGTCAGACGATGAGCGTCTGAACCGTATGGTCAACATCTGGAGTCAGTACCAGTGTATGATCACTTTCAACTTCTCTCGTTCGGCAAGTTTCTTCGAGAGCGGTGTGGGGCGTGGCATGGGATTCCGCGATAGCAACCAGGACCTCGTAGGTTTCGTTCATCAGGTGCCCTCACGTGCACGCGAACGTATTATTGATATTGCTTCTACACAGTTCCCCGACGGTGGTTGCTACCACCAGTACCAACCCCTTACCAAGCACGGCAACAACGATATCGGCGGTGGTTTCAACGATGATCCCTGCTGGCTTATCTTTGGTACCGTGGCGTACATCAAGGAGACGGGCGATTTCTCTATCCTCGACGAGATGGTACCCTGGGACAATGAGCCTGGTACAGAGGTTCCCCTGATGGAGCACCTCCGCATTTCCTTCAACCATGTCGTAGAGAACCTTGGTCCCCACATGCTACCCCTCATCGGTCGTGCTGACTGGAACGACTGCTTGAACCTCAACTGCTTCTCATGGGATCCCAACGAATCATTCCAGACCACCGAGAACAATTCTGTAGGCTCCAAGGCAGAGTCGCTGATGATTGCAGGTCTCTTTGTAGTTACAGGTAAAGACTACGTGGAGCTCTGCAAGCAGTTGGGCAAGGACGAGGAAGCTGCTCGTGCTCAGCAGTGCATTGATGCTATGGTCGAGGCTGTCAAGAAGCACGGTTGGGATGGCGAATGGTATCTCCGTGCCTACGACTTCTATGGCAATAAGATTGGTTCGAACGAGTGTGAGGAAGGCAAGATCTTCATCGAGAGCCAGGGCTTCTGTACCATGGCAGGTATCGGTCTGGAGGAAGGTATGGTGGACAAGGCCATCGACTCTTGCAAGAAATACCTTGACTGCGAGCATGGTATGGTATTGAACAATCCTGCCTATACCACCTATCACGTAGAGATGGGCGAGATCAGTTCCTATCCCGCTGGTTACAAGGAGAATGCAGGTATCTTCTGCCACAATAATCCCTGGGTCATCATTGGTGAGACCGTTGCCGGACGTGGTAATGATGCCTGGGAACTTTTCCGTAAGATTTCGCCCATGTGGCTGAAGGATCAGCAGTTGCATAAGGTTGAGCCCTATGTCAACTGCCAGATGGTAGCCGGCAAGGATGCTGCCAAGCCAGGTGAAGGCAAGAACTCATGGCTCACGGGTACAGCTGCATGGATGTGGCTCACCGTCAGTCAGTATCTGCTGGGTGTGAAACCCACCTACGACGGTGTCATCATCGATCCCTGTCTGCCAGCTGATATCAAGGAATACAGCGTAAAGCGTAAGTTCCGCGAGGCAGAGTACACCATCAAGGTGCTCAACCCCAATGGCAAGCAGAAGGCAGACAAACCTGTATTCGTTGCCTATAAGCCCGGAAAGCAAGAGATTACCGTTGAGCTCTGATAGCATTTCATACGTACAGCCTACGTATAGCCTACGTATAGCGTACGTATTCGTACGGTGTTTATACGGTGTTTGTACGTATAATGTACGGTGTCTGTACGTTCTTTCAACTAATGAATGCATACAGCACTAACAAGAAAATTACTAACTAAAATATCAACTGAATGAAGAACTTTAAAGCAATTATCGCAACCATCTGTCTGGCAGCAGCCTTCGTTTCGTGTGCTGACAAGAAGGTTGTCGCTGAAGAGGAGGAACTCTCTGCGATTGATTTTGCACAGACTCTTGGCCCAGGTTGGAACCTCGGTAACAACCTCGATGCCTGGGACGACTCTACGGGTGTAGCTGTGGAGACTGCCTGGAAGAATGCAGAGGCAACACAGAAGGCTTTTGATGTTGTAGCCAAGACTGGCTTTAAGAGTGTCCGTATTCCCATCACTTGGTTGGGACATTTCGGCGAGGCTCCCGAATACAAGATCAGCGAGGAGCGCATGAACCGCGTGGCTGAGGTTGTGGGTTATGCCCACAATGCCGGACTGAAGGTCATCATCAATATCCATCACGATGGACATGCTGATGGTGGTCATGCCGACACCTACACTTGGCTCAAGATCCAGGAGGCTGCCAAGAACGACAGCGTGAATGAGGCTATCAAGGTGCAGTTGGCTGCTCTTTGGACACAGATTGCCAATCGTTTCAAGGACGAGGGCGATTGGTTGATCTTTGAAACCATGAACGAGATCCATGACGGCAACTGGGGCAATAAGGCGGCTATGGAAAATGCTGAAGATCAGTTCCGTGTACTCAACGATTGGAATCAGACTGCCCTCGATGCTATCCGTGCCACTGGTGGTAACAACGAGACCCGCTACGTCGGCATCCCCGGTTATGTTACTCAGCCTTGGCTGACCACCCAGACTCTGGTGCTTCCCAAAGACAAGGTAGAGGGTAAGCTGATGGTGGCTGTTCATGCCTATGATCCATGGGACTATGCCGGAAGTGGCAAGTACAGCGAGTGGGGCCATACCAGCACCGTCACCGATGAAGCTGGCAATGTGATGTACCAGAATGGCGAACAGGAATATGTGGCTATGCTTGATAATCTTTATAATACCTACATCAAGAATGGTATTCCCGTATACTTTGGCGAGTATGCTTGCGTTCATCGTTCAGATGAACGTGCAGAGTCTTTCCGAAAGTATTACCTTGAGTATGTAGTCAAAGCCATGAAGGACCGTCAGATCATCCCCTTCTATTGGGACAATGGCTATGAGCATAACCGCTTTGACCCCAATACTGATGACGATGTGTTCGGCTTGATCAACCATACTACCGGCGAGTATATCCTTGATGGTGAGGAGGTTTGCAAGATTATGGTCAATGCATGGGAAAATAACGATTCAACATACACTCTTAAGAGTGTTTTTGACAAGGCACCTGCTCCCCTCGCTAACTAAATTATAACCATAACGCACTGTTTTGTGGCAGAATGAATACATTTTTTTGCATAGTTTAGAAAAAAGTCTTAAATTTGCCATAATAATATGCGTGTTACAAGCTGATTTAGCTTAATAATGTGTAAATCTTTAAATAAATAATAATACTAACTAACTAAAAAGCCATTAAAATGGAAAAAACGTTTAAACTAAAGCTTGCGTTGGTATCGCTGCTGATGTTCTTCGTTTCCCAGGTTAATGCACAGTTTACCGCTACCGGTACTGTGTTTGACGATGAGGGTTTCGAACTACCTGGCGCAACCATTCGCGAGAAAGGTGTTGAGAATGGCGTTGTTTCTGACAACGATGGAAACTTCAAGATTACCGTCAAGTCACAGAAGGCCACTCTCGCAGTATCTTATGTAGGCTTCAAGACACAGGAAGTCGCAGTAAATGGTCGTAAGGCCATCTCAATCAAGCTCCTTTCAGACTCAAAGATTCTGGATGAGGCTGTTGTTGTAGGTTATGGTACCATGAAGCGTTCCGACCTTTCGGGTTCTTCAATCACTATTGGTGAAGACGCTATCAAGGGATCTGTAATCACAAACATTGACCAGTCACTTCAGGGACGTGCTACCGGTGTTACTGCCGTTACTACCTCTGGTGCTCCTGGTTCTTCATCTTCTATTCGCGTACGTGGTATTGGTTCTATCAATGCTAACCAGGAACCTCTCTACGTTGTGGATGGTGTGATCTTCCAGGCATCGGCTCAGAAGGGTCAGGACCTCGGTCTTGGTGACCGTCTCGGTAATGGTAAGGTATCAACCGTGTCTCCCCTCTCAACCATCAACCCCTCAGATATCGTCAGCATGGAAATCCTTAAGGATGCTTCTGCTACAGCTATCTATGGTGCCCAGGGTGCCAATGGTGTTGTCCTCATTACCACCAAGCGTGGTAAGGCTGGTGAGGCTAAGTTCAACTACGATGGTATGATGGCTGTAAACCGCCAGATGAAGCGTCTTGACATGATGAACCTCCGTGAGTACTCTGAGTACTATCAGGACTTCGTCGATAATGGCTGGATCATGGGCAGCCAGGCAGACAAGCGTTATTCTGACCCCTCTATCCTCGGTGCGGGTACAAACTGGCAGGATGCTGTGTTCCAGACAGCTGTTCAGCATCAGCATCAGTTCTCTGCACAGGGTGGTTCTGACAAGGTACAGTACTATGTATCAGGCAACTACATGAACCAGGATGGTACCATCATCGGTTCTGAGTTCCGCCGCTACTCTCTGCGTGCCAACCTCGATGCTCAGCTCAAGTCATGGTTGAAGCTCGGTCTTTCTGCTACTTATGCTGATACATTCGATGACCTTACCAAGGCAGACGGAACAGAAGGTATCATTGGTTACTCACTTACCACTATTCCCGACATTCCCATCTATGATGTTTACGGAAACTACTACACAGAGGCTCGTGAGGGTTACACCAATCCTAATCCTATCGCAATGGCCATGATGAACAGCTATACGCTCAATCGCCGTAAGCTCACAGGTAACATCTTTACTGAGATCAACTTCCTCAAGAACCTTGTTCTCCATACAGAACTTGGCTATGATATCTCTGGTTCTAACGCAGAGACTTTCGAGCCTTCTGTTGACCTTGGTGGTTGGAAGAAAGCCTCTAACTCTGACCACTGGCAGAGCAACAACAACAACTTCTGGCAGTTGAAGAACTACCTTACCTATAATGGTGAGATTGGCAAGCATCGCTTCACCGCCATGCTCGGTCAGGAGTGCTGGGAGTCATCATGGAGATATCAGGGTATCACGGGTAGCAACCTTCCCAGAAATGACGTACAGAATCCATCACTTGTTGAGAAGACCGACAAGGACTTTACCTCAGGTTTCGGTAGTGCAGCAATGGCATCATTCTTCACTCGTGAGACTTACAGCTATGATGACCGTTACAATGCAACCTACACCTACCGTTATGACGGTTCTTCAAATTTCGGTCCTAAAAACCGTTGGGCAGGTTTCCATTCACTCGCTGCCAGCTGGCGTTTCTCTAACGAGAGTTTCCTGAAGAATGCAAAATGGTTATCAAACGGTAAGCTGCGTGCAGGTTGGGGTCAGACAGGTAACTCTAACATCGGTGCATACCGTTGGGGTGTTGCTCTCTCTACCATGCCTTCTGCACTGGGCCAGTCATACCGTCCCACCGGTCTTCCCAACGAATCAATCAAGTGGGAGACACAGGAGCAGATTGACCTCGGTCTTGACCTCGGTTTCCTCAATAACCGTATCAATCTTATCTTTGACTGGTACCGCAAGGAGTCAAAGGACATGCTTATGAACATGCAGCTCCCTTCTTACCTCGGTACTCAGGGTAACGAATCTTCCAAACTTGCAGCACCTGCAGGTAACTATGGTACAATGCGCAACACTGGTTTCGAAATCGAGCTCAAGGCTTATCCCGTTCAGACAAAGGACTTCTCATGGGAAACCGACCTCCAGTTCTCTATCAACAAGAACAAACTCGTTGCTCTTCAGGGTACCACCTCTGCCGCTATCATCGGTTACGGTCAGTGGGATGACGTAGTTTCTATGTCTACTATAGGTAGTTCAATGTATGATTTCTACGGTTATGTGGTGGAAGGCGTCTACAAGGACTTCGACGACATTCTCAATTCTGCAGTCAACACCCTTTATTCTCAGTCATGCATTGACAATGGTGATGGTACATTCTCACATGTAACAGATCCTACCAAGTACAGCAAAAACAACACCGTATGGCCTGGTGACCTCAAGTTCAAGGATGTCAACGGTGATGGTAAGATTGACGCAAACGATAAGACCAACATCGGTTCTCCACTTCCAAAGTGCACATTCGGTTGGACTAACACCTTCAAGTACAAGAATCTTGATTTCTCAATCTTTATCAATGGTTCTATTGGCAACAAGGTCATGAACTACACCTCAATCGCACTTACCTCAATGACTTCAACCTGGAGCAACCAGATTCAGAGTCAGATTGCTGACCGTGCACAGCTCGCTGCCATTGACCCCAACAAGGTTTATGCAGATGGAAACAGCTGGTACAACGATATTACTAATGTACAGGTTACCAATTCTGATACCAAGACTCCTCGTGTCGCCATCGGTAATACTTACAACCAGAACATTTCAGACCGCTATATTGAGGATGGTTCATACCTTCGTCTGAAGAACGTCTCTGTAGGTTATACCTTCCCCAAGAGCATTCTCAGCAAGCTTTATCTCACGAACCTCCGTGTTTACGCTAATGCTCAGAACCTCTGGACCCTCACAAAGTACAAGGG
>DCIS01000188.1:10405-14760 GCA_002317475.1 Prevotellaceae bacterium UBA1720
TTCGGTCTTAATGTTTCATTCTAAGATATAATTCAACATGAAAATCAAATCATTAAAATATATTGCAGTAGCCTCAGTGCTCGGCCTTGGAATGACTTCATGCGAAGACTTCCTCGATCGTCCCACAGAAGACAGTTATGTTGCAGGTGGCTACTATAAGACAGATGCAGAGTGTATTGCAGCTGTTGATTATCTGTACAACTCACCTTGGTATGATTTCCAGCGTGGATTCTTCAAGGTAGGTGAGGTTCTTTCTGGTAACTTCTATTGGGGTAGTTCTCCATATCTTAACTTCTCGCTGAACTCAAATGACACGGACCTCCGCAACATGTCTTACTCGCTTTGGGCTGTCAACGCACACTCAAACATTGTCCGCAACTACATCGCAAACGGCGGTGCTTCTCAGGCAGTTAAGAATCAGACCATAGGAGAGTGCCTCCTCTGGAAGGCAATGGCTTACTTCTATCTCGTTCGTACATTCGGCGAAGTCCCCATCGTACATGACAATGGTGGAATGATTGAGGCTGGTACATACAATGACCAGTACAAAGTTCAGAAGACAGATGTTTACGAGTATATCATCATGACTCTCGAGAAGGCTATCGAACTCCTTCCTGAGCAGTGCTCTGAAGGTCGTCTTGACAAGTACTGTGCTAAGGGTCTTTTGGCTAAGGTTTACCTCCAGAAGGCAGGTGTAACAGGTTCTCTCGACAACAACGATCTTCAGAAGGCTGCCGATTACGCTCTCGATGTAATCAACAACTCAGGTCGTGAACTGGAAAAGAACTACAAGGACTGCTTCACGCTGGAAGGCAACAAGTCAAAGGAGAACATGATTGCATGGCGTTGGGTGGTAAGTTCACAGTGGACTTCACAGAATACACTCCAGTCAGACCTCGGTATGACAGGTATTGACGAGTTCGGTAACACATGGGGTGAATGGGGTGGTCCATCTGTTGACCTCCAGGATGCATTCAACTTCAATATGCTTGAGAATCCCAGCAACCGTATTTCTGCAGATACCCGCCGTATTGCAACACTCATGACAGCTGGTGACGTTATTCCTTGGCTTTGGCGAGATAAGGGTGGTTTTGACTATCTGCGTTTTGAGTTTGACAAGACTTATAACGAAGCTGCTTGGGACCAGCACCGCAGTCCAACCGGTTGTAACGTGGTTAAGCACATATTTGGTAACAATGCAGACCATGTTACTGCTCTCGGTACTTCTGCTGCACGTATGGCAAGTTCACTCTGTACTCCTATCCTTCGTCTTGCTGATGTTTACCTCGTACTGGCTGAGGCTAAGGTTCTTCAGGGCAAGGGAACAGATGCTGATGCTCTCAAGGCATTCAAAGCTGTTCGTCAGCGCGCTATCTATGGAGCAGCAGAGAAGACCTCTCTCACATTTGATGATGTATGGAAGGAGCGCCGTCTCGAGTTGGCTTGCGAAGGTGACCGCTGGTACGACTTCGTTCGTCTTGCATACTACAATCCCCAACGTGCTATCAGCGAACTAAAGGCACAGCGTCGTAATTCATATTGGAATCTCAGCCCTATGTTCAAGGCATACTACAAGACTGGTCAGTGGCAGCTTGTAAACAAGGATGATGACGGTAACGATCAGACTGCAATGTACGACACTGATACTCCTGCTCCTAACGTGACAGAGAATAGTTTTACTATCCCATTCCCCACGGAAGACCTCACTTTCAACAAACACCTTTCAGAAGAGGCTATTCACGTGGATATTCGTTCAACTTATAGTTATTAATATCTGAAAAAATATATATAATGAAAAAGGTATATAATATACTCTTCTTGTTTGTTGCCATCATCACTGCTGCAGGTTTTGCTGCATGTGCTGACGAACCAAACAAGTATGAAGTTACAGATGGTACTCCTACCATTCGATATATCCGTCCAGTTGATAAGGCCAGTGCAGACTCGCTTCTCACCGGAGCCTATATGGACAACCAAATCTGCATCGTAGGTGAGAACCTCCGCAGTATCGTTGAGATGTATTTCAACGATCAGAAGGCTGAACTTATTCCATCGCTCATCACAGACAACACCATGATCGTAACGGTTCCTGGTAACATTCCTGGTGAGGTGTTCGACAAGATCTTCATGAAGAATAATAAGGGTGTAACTACCGAGTATGACTTCAAGGTTCTTGTTCCTGGTCCAAAGATTCTCTCTATGGATAACGAGTGGGCTCCTGCTGGCGATGCACAGACTATCTACGGTAGCTACTTCATTGATGATCCTAACGTGCCTCTGTCACTGAAGATTAGTGGCGTGAATGTACCTATCGAGGAGTTCACTGACAGCAAGATCAAGTTCACTGTTCCTGCAGGTCTTGAGGAAGGTACTATCGAGGTAACTTCTGTATATGGTACTCAGAAGGCATCTTTCCGTTATAAGGATTCACGTGGTATGATTACCAATTTCGACAATCCTGACGGATTCACAGACAATTCTGGTACAAAGGGTATCGTTCCTCAGGGATGGAACCTTGCAGTGTCTTACTCTACTGAAGGCGGCCTTGATGGTTACTATGCTCAGGTAGGTGATGGTGCAACAAAGATGCCTGAAAACGGTGCATGGACTGAGCCATTCAAGATTTCTTGGTGGTGTGGTAACTGGAGTGGTGATCCTATGGCTATCACCGAAGGTGCAGGTGCTCCTCTCCGTAACATCTTCCCTGCTGGTTACTTTGCAGAGCCTGCTAAACTTGCATTCAAGTTCGAGATGTGTATTCCTGCCTCTAACCCATGGCAGGCAGGTGTACTCCAGGTTCTCTTCATGAACTACAAGGTTGCTGCTAATGATTCATGGCAGAACAATACTTACATCCAGGCAGAAACTGGTCTCTGCCGTGGTCTGTATGCTCCCTGGAGTGCTTCAGGTTCATACGACACCAATGGTAAGTGGGTAACTGTTACCATGCCAATCGAGAACTTCACTTACAACATGGATGGTACAAAGGGTGTTGTACCCGTTGACTCTGAAAGCTTTGATAGCTTCACCATGTGGCCTCTCACCGGTGGTCTCTCAGGTAAGGAATGTACTCCTATCATTCGCTACGATAACATTCGTATCGTACCCATTAATTAATTCATAATTAAGAATGCGTAATGCATAATTATTTTGATTAACATGAAAAAGATATTTAATTATATAATGTTGTTTGCGGTGGCCCTTTCGGGCCTCACGCTGACAGCGTGTAGCGAGGACGAACTCGACACCAATCAGTTCAACAAGAGTGGTGTGAATATCCTTGCTTTTGGTCCGATGCCTATCACTCGTGGCGAGACAATGCGCTTGACTGGTACCCAGCTCAATAAGGTAAAGGAAGTTCTCTTCTCGGAAGGAAACCAGAAGTTGGTTGCTTCAAAGACTTTCGTCAATGCTGAATACACATTGACAAACTCTGAGGAGATGACAGTTACCATTCCTGACATGTGTGTTCCTGGCAAGGTTCGTCTTGTAACAAATGATAATGACACCGTCGTTTCAACTACATACGTTTCGTTTGTAGAGGAAATCAAGGTTGATGCCATCAGTCCTCTTGCAGTTCATGCTGGTGACATTGTGACTATCAAGGGTGAATATGTATGGAATATTGCTTACGTCACCTTCGCTGCAGGCGTAAAGGTAGAAGCTGAGGATTTCGTAAAGAATACTCGTAAGGAGATTCAGGTACGCGTTCCTCAGGAGGCAGTGAGTGGTTCTGTAACATACAACAGTGGTGCTGAGGGTGCTGAAGACATCAAGGTTACAGACAATCTTGTTGTTGATGTTGCAGAAGCAACCTCTCTCTCTAACCCAACTCCCGACTTCAACGATATCATTACCATCAACGGTGAAAACCTCGACCTGATCAGCCAGGTTGACTTCCCCTCTGTTAATGATGTAGAATTTACTGTTGCAGAAGATGGCAAGTCTATTCAGGTTGCTGTTCCTGTGACTGCAACTTCAGGTGCTATCGTTCTTACCTCTTACTCAGGTTTGAAGACCACTATTGACGTAACACTTCCTCTCGTATCTTACGAGGCAGGTTCTATTACTCCTGCCAAGAACCTCAAAGCTGGTCAGACTGTGACCTTCAAGGGTGAAAACCTCGACCGTGCAGCAAGTCTTAAACTTCCAGGTGACGTAATCCTCAATGGAGGTCAGTTTACTCAGACCAAGAACGAGATTTCATTCGTTGTGCCTGAAAACATGGGTGATGGCAAGGTAACTATTGTTCAGCATGACAACTGGAGTGTTGAGACAGACCGCATTACCATGTTTGCTGAGGCAGGTCCTGTTAAGATTCTCTGGAAGGGCAACAGCGCCTTGGGCTGGGATGC
>DCIS01000188.1:14908-18534 GCA_002317475.1 Prevotellaceae bacterium UBA1720
CACTGGGGCTATATGATTGAAGAAATCAAACCTGATACCTATGATCTCGCTGCAGCAGGTGGTTATTACACAATCACTCTGACAGATGAGAATATTGCAAAGTTCACGTCCGCTCAGGGATGGGGTGGTCTCCTCCTCGTCCAGGGTCAGGAAATGAATGTAACAGAACTTGCCCTCGTACAGAAGTCTGACGAGAAGACTCTTTGGACTGGCGAACTTGTTGCTGACGATTGGGGTAATCAACCATACGCTCTCTCTGATGCCGGCCAGGAACTAAAGGATGCTGATGCCAAGGTTGGTCAGAAGATCAATTTCTACCTCACTCCTATGAGCAGCACATGGAAGCTTCAGATTGTGGAAGGTCACTGGGGTGCTACCTATGCATCGTACTGCGGTGTAGGTGCTGACACAGAGGATGGCAAGTTCGAGGAGATTGACCTTGATGCCAATGGAGGTAAGATTTCTATTACTATCACACAGAGTATGCTCGATGCTGCTTATACGCAGCAGTGGTGGGGCGGTGTATTTGTCCTCAACGGAGACGACGTAAAGTGTACGAAGATTACCCTTCAGTAGTACGCTCTGCATAAACTAATAAATGGCGGGCACACCCCCAAAAAGTGTGCCCGCTTTTACCAATTTTATAGTAATGAAGAATAAGTTATTATATCTCTTTGCCATTTTATCTATGGCATTCACTTTCATGGCTTGTGGTGGTGAGAATGAAGAGATTACTCCTGGGCCAGAAATTACAACCACTGATAAAGAACTGAAACTCGCTGATTCTGATGCTTCGAATACAGATGTTTCTTTCAGTGCTACAGAGACATGGAAAGCTGCAAGCGATGCTGACTGGTGTACGGTCACTCCTACTCAAGGTACATCTGGCAATAGCAAGAAGATCACCATTCAGGTAGATCAGAACATCTCATCGGATGCCCGTACTGCTCATGTTACAGTAAAAACCATCAGTGGTGGAAAACTCATCATGAACGTAACTGTCATTCAACCTGAAAAGGAAGTGAAACCATCTGCCGATACTGATGCCAATGCCCCAGAAGGAATGAAGTTAACGGCTGCGGGTCTCGTAAAGAGCATCAAAGTAGGATGGAATCTCGGCAACACTTGTGAGGCTGGTATCTGGGACGGTTGGAATGACGATGATCTCAACATTGAAACCAACTGGCTCTCTCCTAAGGTAAAGACTTCGAAGGCTATGTTCACGGCACTCAAGGAGGCTGGTTTCAATGCCATCCGTGTTCCTGTACGCTGGTATGTTCATGCTGATGACAACCTGACGATCAACGATCGCTGGATGGCTCGTATCAAGGAGATTGTTGACTATGCTGTATCTCAGGATATGTATGTCATCGTCAACTCACACCACGATAACTGGTACGACCGTCTTCCTGTAGGTTATGACGAAGCAGCTATTCAGAACAAGTTCAAGAATATGTGGACACAGATTGCTACCTATTTTAAGGACTATGACGAACATCTTATCCTTTCAGGTACGAATGAGGTTATCAAACTTAACGGTGACGGTTCGGAAAACTGGGGTAGTCCAAATGACGAGAACTACAAGTTCATGAACAACCTCAACCAACTCTTCGTAAACACTGTACGTGCCACTGGCGGTAACAACGCATGGCGCTGCATCATGGTTCAGCCATGGGCTTGTAGTCCAACAAATGCTCTCAGCAGCAAGTTCACGATGCCTACAGATACGAAGGAAGGTCGTTTGATCCTTGAGTATCACTGTTATGATCCATACAACTATGCTACCCAGAAGACTCAGCATGAGATGTCACAGTCTGATTACACCAATATTGCCAACAACTTCTCAAAAATCAATGCAAAGTTTGTTGCAAATTGTATTCCTGTCATCATGGGCGAGTTTGGTTCAACTCAGGACAATTCCTACTCAAAGGGCACAAGTGCTGCCGATAAGATTCGTGCGGAGTATCTTGCTTTTGTTGTAAAGGAAGCTAAGAAGTACAATATCCCTGGTTTCTATTGGGACAATTACGCATTCAATGGAGATGGTGAAAACTTTGGCCTTTTTGATCGCCAGAACTGCAACTTCTCTGCTCGCGCCCAGATTGCCCTCCAAGGAATTATGGATGGACTGAAATAGATAAGAATCAGAGCCTGGCTCACGGGATATTCGTGAACCGGGCTCTATAGAAAGTATATACAATAACGCACCAAAATGAAAAGAACACTTTTAGCGCTACTGCTTTTTTCGATTGTTTTGAATGGCTTTAGTGCAGTCAAAAAGACTCCGGCTCAGTTGCTCATTGAGCGACTGACAAAGATTCAGCAAAAGGGTGTTATGTACGGCCACCAGGACGATCCTTTCTATGGTATCACCTGGGAATACGAGGAGGGTCGTTCAGACACCAAGGATCTTGTGGGCGATTATCCTGCTGTGATGGGATTCGAACTCGGAGGTATTGAGATGGATGATGCCAAGAACCTTGACAGCGTTCCTTTCAACCGTATGCGTGAGGAGATCATCAAGCATTATGAGCGTGGTGGTATCATCACCATCTCGTGGCATCCCCGTAATCCCTTGCTTGGTACTACGGCATGGATTGAGAATGATGTTCAACTGTACAATGAAGCCGTTGCTGCACTCTCTAAGGTCAATCGAAGCGACCTCAGCAAGCAAATAGCAGATCCCAAAACTACAGTAAAGAGTATACTGCCCGGAGGAACCAAGCATCAGTACTTCCAGTCTTGGCTGAACAAACTTGCCCGTTTTCTTACCTCACTGACTGACAGCAAGGGAAATCAGATTCCCCTTATCTTCCGTCCCTATCATGAGAATACCGGTTCATGGTTCTGGTGGGGAAAGACTCTCTGTTCAGACCGAGAGTATCTTGACCTTTGGGCGATGACTCAAGATTACATAAATGCAGCAGATACCCAGAAGGGTAAACTTGGTGATTATCTCGTTTGGTCGTATTCTCCATCTTGGTATGACCCCTCTGCTATCAAGCGTTACCCCGGTGATGATCGTATTCAGCTGCTGGGTTCCGATGTATACATGTGGGGAACAGAGGATGATTTCGTCAAACAACTTGATACCGAACTGCAGAACCTTACCCGCCTTGGCAAGGAACATAATAAGGTGATTGCCCTGACTGAATGTGGTTACAAGAATTCGCCCGACCCAACCTGGTGGACGCGCGTTTTCAAGGCAACCATCGAGAAGTACAAGTTCAGTTATTTCCTGCCTTGGCGCAACTATTCCAAGGAGCATTTTGGTGCTTCGCCCGATGCTTCGACAGCCGCTGACTTCAAGGAGTGGGCCAAGCAGAAGAACCTTCTCTTCTCCAACGACATCAAGAAGATAAAATAAATCTCTCAACTATTATCTTTTAACTCTCAACTATTAACTTATCCCATACCATGGTCACTTTAAAAGAAAAAATCGGCTATGCCTTGGGTGATGCTGCTGCAGGTGGTATTACCTGGAAGATTATGTCCATTGCCTTCCCCTTCTTCTTTACCAACGTCTTCGGACTTACCTTTGCAGATACGGCAGCATTGATGCTCATTGCACGTATGTTCGATGTAGTCACCGATCCTTTGATGGGCTCTATTGCCGATCGTACCAC
>DCIS01000040.1:0-1796 GCA_002317475.1 Prevotellaceae bacterium UBA1720
GATGATTTTGTACTCTTCGGTGACTGGCAGATCTGTTTTCAGACCTATATTGATATGTACAACCTCGTTCCAGCTGACTACAAGGTGGAACGCGCCAAAGAGGTGATGAGTTATGAATGTAATCACCCTGATACACACTTCTGGTGGTGGGCTGATGCACTTTATATGGTGATGCCCGTGATGACCAAGATGTATAGTCTCACCGGTGATCAGATGTACTTGGATAAGTTGTATGAAAATTTCCTTTGGAGTGACTCTCTGATGTGGGACAAAGAAGCTAAGCTCTACTATCGTGATGGAAAGTATATCTGGCCCAAGGTCAAGACCTCGTGTGATGGTGGAAAGAGCTTCTGGGCACGTGGTGACGGTTGGGTGTTGGCAGGACTGGCAAAGGTGTTGGCTGATATGCCCAAAGACTACAAGGGTAGACCTATATTTGAACAGCGTTTCAAGGAACTGGCAGATGGTGTTGTGGCTTGTCAACGTCCTGATGGTTACTGGAGTCGCAGCATGCTCTGCGAGGGTGATGCTCCTGGTCCCGAGACCTCTGGTACAGCCTTCTTCTGCTATGGTCTGGAGTGGGGTGTCAACTATGGATACCTCAAGGGTGAGCGTTATACTAATGCTATAGAAAAAGCGTGGAAATACTTGAGTTCTAAAGCTTTGCAACCAGATGGGAGTATCGGTTATGTACAACCCATTGGAGAGAAACCTGACCCAACAAAGACTGTAAATGAAAAGTCTCAAGCTCCCTTCGGTACAGGTGCTTGGCTCTTGGCTGCTTGTGAGCGTGTACGTTACCTTAATAATAGTGCCTCTGCCTCAAGCAAACCTGGTGCTCCTCGTTTAGCTACCAGTTCACGACACATGAAGATTACCGTCAGCAATCCCACGAATATGGAGCGTCAGGATGTTATTGAATTGGATGCTAAGACAATCTTCGATAGATTGCAGATTGCTGGTGGTCGTCAGTTCATGGTGCTCGATGGTGATAATGTAGAGCAACCCTATCAGCTGACACGCGATGGCAAACTACTTGTACAGGTTTTTCTACGTCCCAATGGTAAGGCTGAATTCCAGATTGTGACAGGTGAACCAAAGGCCTATCGTTTGGATTGCAATGGTCGCATCTATCCTAATCGTGAGGATGATTTGGCATGGGAAACGGATAAGAATGCTTGGCGAATGTATGGTCCAAAGATGCACAATAAGGGTGTGAATGGTTTTGATACCTTTACCAAGAATTCACCTGCCCCTATACAGGATCAGCTTTATCACAACGAATTGACAAGCTATGGTGTGAACGAGCAGTTGAAGAAGGCTGGTCGTGGAGGTGAGTGGAACCAGATTCATCGTGATGTCTATACCTATCATCGTGATAAGGGTCTTGGTATGGATGCCTATACCGTGGGAGCAACTCTTGGTGCTGGTGCTCCTGCCTTGATCAACGGTACGGAACTCATACTCTCAGATGTTTATGAGAAGGTTCAAATTGTAGAAAACGGACCACTTCGTTTTTCTGTTAAACAACAGATGTACGAAAACAATGCTCTCACAGAGCATCGTCTAATCTCGCAGGATCGTGGTTCACATCTGGCATGTGTGAATGTACATCATGAATATCCCAAGACTCCCGGTGCTGACGGTCAGATGGAATACTCGGGTGGTCCTATTCCAGGAAAACTTTGTGCTGGTATTGTGGTACACGAGAGTCAGCCCGATGCATTCATCATCAACAAGAAAGCAGGCTACATTGCATACTCCGATGCCCTCGATACGCCCAAGGGTCAGAACGG
>DCIS01000040.1:1892-2870 GCA_002317475.1 Prevotellaceae bacterium UBA1720
GAAGAGTGGAGCAGTGGGTCATGTCCTTGGCGTCTCGCAGGGTCCAGCCTATAAATCTTTCACCTACTATGTCGGCACAGCCTGGAGCAAATATGATGTGCCTACCATGGCAGTATGGGAGACCCTCCTTCAAGGCTATGCAGAGCAATTGAAGAATCCCCTTCAGATTAATTATTAACGAATTGATGTAACCTGTTCACTAACTTGTCATTACATGTGTATTAACATGTACAAAGACGACAAAATATATAACCCATCATAAAACAACATGAAAAAGATTTTACTCTTACTTTTGACAATGGTTGCGACCTGTCAGGTGTATGCGAAGAGCATCACCATTACGGTATCAAAGACTATGTATCAGACGGTTACGGGATTTGGTGCCGCTTGCTGCGATGGTGCCATGTATCCTTATGGTTCAGACACCAAACCGGTGACGCTGCTCTACGGAAAGCAATCAAAGATTGGACTGAACATCATGCGTATGGAAATCTCGCCTAGTTTCACCGGCACCAGTTATAATAATTATTGCTGGGAGGGCTGTGTACCTTCTGCCAAGATTGTAAAGCAGCGTGGCGGCATTGTGTTCGGTACGCCCTGGTCGCCCCCAGGTGACTACAAGACCAACGGCGCTGCCAATGGTGGCAAGTCGGAAAGTCAGGGCCAGGTAAAGGCCACATTGCGCGACGACTGCTACGAGAAGTTCTTCCCCTGGCTCAACAGTTACCTAAAATACATGAAGTCAAGGGGTGTGAAGGTTGATGCAGTGTCTGTTCAGAATGAGCCCGACTGGTGGGTAGATTATTCAGGATGCCTCTATACGGCACAGCAACAGTTGAATCTGGTGAAGAACTATGCTCACATGCTCGACAGAGAGACCTACCCCTGGGTACGTCTGATTAGTGCAGAGCCTCTAGGTTTTGACCCCAATTATTCCAACACCTTGCTAAACAATGTGACAGCACGTAATCAAGTGGA
>DCIS01000040.1:3064-5058 GCA_002317475.1 Prevotellaceae bacterium UBA1720
CAGGATATATTTATTGGTACATGCGCGCTCACTGGGCTTTTGTGGGAACAGGTGAGACAAAATATGGTACAGAGAACAAGAAGAACGTACTGCTGCCTCGTGCCTATGTTTATTCACACTTTGCTAAGCATGTAACAGGTTCAACCCGTGTTAATGCTACTGCCTCGAATGTGACTGTTGCCACTGGTGCTCCTTTCCAGACTACAGCTTATTTCAAGGGCGATTCTATTATTGTGATGGTTGTCAATTCATCAAGCACGGAGTATAAGGCAAAAGTCAGAACGCCTTATCTGGTAAAGGGTGGCACTACTATTGTATCAACAGGCAATGAGACTGCCAACCTCTGCCAATCCTCTGAACTTGAAATCGCAGAGCCATCAAAGACTATTGATGTCACCTTCCCTCCACAGAGTGTGAACACAGTCATTTTTATGCTGGCTGATGAGGAAACTGCTATTAATAGAATTAATGAGGATTATGCAGCGAAGGGAAAGAGGGACTATTATGACATGGAGGGTCGTCACACTTCCTTGCCCAATGATGGGTTGTATATTCTAAGACGCGAAGACGGTACCACCCGAAAGGTGTATAAGAAATAGATAGAAATCAAATAAAAGCGTGTTACAGCACGCTTTTATTTGTTTAATGAACTTTTTACGAATTATTCTGTGGATTATGTTCGCATTGAATATTTACAAAACGTGTTATTGTACATGTGGTATTTGTACGCACAAAAGCATCATTATTCTACAATAAACACCCGTAAAACAGGCACTCTTTCGTAAATTTTGATTAAGAGGCATTACGAAGGCATTTCGAAGGAATAGTAGACTCGTAGCGAGAGGTTGCATAATCTGTGATCTAGATTATTTGTTGTTTTGTAATCATAAATAAAAATGATTTACAAAAGAATAGTATTGTGTTAAATCGCACTTTGCTATGCAAATCTTAATTTGTATTAAAAGACATTTAAGGTACTTAAACTAAGTACAAAAAGTGTTATAAGATTTTGTTGTTAATGCATGATTAAGTACCTTTGTATGCCGAAAGCGTAAGGGCGCGGAAATATCCCCCCTCGAAGAGCACAAAATAATTTAAAACACATATAGCATTATGGCAGAATCTATTGACATCCGCGAACTGAATGAACGCATTGAGCGTCAGAGCGGATTCGTAACGAACCTGGTGGCTGGTATGAACCAAGTCATCGTAGGTCAGAAACATTTGGTAGAGTCACTTCTCATCGGTCTTCTTAGCGATGGTCACGTACTGCTGGAAGGAGTGCCTGGTTTGGCTAAGACCTTGGCAATCAAGACACTCTCGCAGTTGGTAGATGCGAAGTTCAACCGTATACAGTTTACACCAGACCTTCTCCCCGCAGATATCATTGGTACTATGATCTACAGTCAGAAGGATGAGCGTTTTGTTGTGGAGCAAGGTCCCATCTTCGCCAACTTTGTTCTAGCAGATGAGATCAACCGTGCTCCAGCCAAGGTGCAAAGTGCTTTGCTTGAGGCTATGCAGGAGCGCCAAGTGACCATAGGCAAGCAGACCTACAACCTCGAGAAGCCCTTCCTGGTATTGGCAACCCAGAACCCCATAGAGCAGGAAGGTACCTACCCATTGCCTGAGGCACAGGTGGACCGTTTCATGCTGAAGGTGGTTATCGACTATCCCAAACTGGAGGAAGAGAAGCAGATTATCCGTGCCAACATCAGCGGTAAGATTAAGGAAGAGGTTCGTCCCATCCTTACTACCAAGGATATCTTGGATGCACGTGAGGTGGTTCGTCAGGTTTATCTGGACGAGAAGATCGAGCAGTACGTTACTGACATTGTCTTTGCAACCCGTTATCCCGAGAAGTACGGACTTGGCGAGATCAAAAACTATATTGAGTTTGGTGGTTCACCTCGTGCCAGCATCAATCTGGCTTTGGCAGCACGTGCCTATGCCTTCATCAAGCGTCGTGGTTACGTTATCCCCGAGGATGTTCG
>DCIS01000173.1:0-1728 GCA_002317475.1 Prevotellaceae bacterium UBA1720
CCATGACCTCTCTGCCCGCTAAGGAGGAGATGGCACTCGGCGGTGAGGGTATCTTCGAGGCTAAGTTCTTCGGTCTGGGTGCTGATGGTACCGTAGGTGCTAACAAGAACTCAGTAAAGATCATCGGTGACAACACCGACAAGTACTGCCAGGCATACTTCTCATACGACTCAAAGAAGTCGGGTGGTTTTACCTGCTCTCACCTGCGTTTCGGCGACACCCCCATCCGTTCTACCTACCAGATCAAGACTCCTAACTTCGTGGCTTGCCACGTACAGGCTTATCTGCGTATGTATGATGTACTGCGTGGTTTGCGCAAGAACGGCCAGTTCCTGCTGAACACCATCTTCGACGGCGAGGAGCTGGTTAACTTCCTGCCCAACAACATCAAGAAGTACTTCGCTGAGAACAATATCACCGTTTACTATATCAACGCTACCAAGATCGCTCAGGAGATTGGTCTGGGCAACCGCACCAACACCATCCTGCAGTCTGCATTCTTCCGCATCACCGAGGTTATCCCCGTTGAGCTGGCAGTAGAGCAGATGAAGAAGGCTATCGTGAAGTCTTATGGCAAGAAGGGTGAGGATGTTGTCAACATGAACTATGCAGCTGTTGACCGCGGTTCTGAGTACAAGACCCTCGCTGTTGATCCCGCTTGGGCTAACCTGCCCGAGGATGATGCTGTTGTTCGCGACGAGCCCGCATACATCACCAACCTGGTACGCGTTATCAACGCTCAGAATGGCGACTTGCTGCCCGTAAGTGCTTACAAGGGTATCGAGGACGGTACATGGGAGCAGGGCACTGCTGCTTACGAGAAGCGCGGTGTAGCAGGCTTCGTTCCTGTATGGAACGCCGAGAACTGTATCCAGTGTAACAAGTGTGCATTCGTTTGTCCTCACAGCTGTATCCGTCCTATTGTCATGACCGACGAGGAGAAGGCAGGCTTCCAGGGCCAGACCATCGAGATGAAGGCTCCCGCTGCAATGAAGGGTATGCACTTCACTATGCAGGTTGGCGTTAAGGACTGTCTGGGTTGCGGTAACTGTGCTGACGTTTGTCCCGGCAATCCCAAGCTCGGTGGCAGCGCTCTCAAGATGGTGGCTTACGATGACTCTTCAGCTGAGGCTGCTCAGGAGGCTGCAAACTGGGAATACTGCGTGAAGAACGTAACCAGCAAGCAGGATCTCGTAGACATCAAGCAGAGCCCCAAGAACAGCCAGTTCGCTACTCCTCTCTTCGAGTTCAGCGGCGCATGCTCTGGTTGTGGTGAGACTCCATACGTGAAGTTGATCAGCCAGTTGTTCGGTGACCGTCAGATGGTTGCTAACGCTACCGGTTGTTCTTCAATCTACTCAGGTTCTATTCCTTCAACTCCTTACACCAAGAACGAGAAGGGTCAGGGTCCCGCTTGGGCTAACTCATTGTTCGAGGACTTCTGCGAGTTTGGTCTGGGTATGGTTATCGCTAATAAGAAGATGCGTGCTCGCATCACCGCTCTCCTCCAGGAGGCTATCGCTGGTACAGAGGCAAGTGAGGAGTTCAAGGCTGCTGCTCAGGCATGGATTGAGGGTCAGAATGATGCAGAGGCAAGCAAGGCTGCAGCTGCTACTCTGAAGCCCCTCATCGCAGAGTGTGCTGCTAAGGGTTGCCCCACATGCGCTCAGTTGAAGGAACTTGATCACTATCTGGTTAAGCGCAGCCAGTGGATCATTGGTGGTGACG
>DCIS01000173.1:1751-5398 GCA_002317475.1 Prevotellaceae bacterium UBA1720
CTTACGATATCGGTTACGGTGGTCTTGACCACGTTATCGGCAGTGGCGAGGACGTTAACATCTTCGTTATCGATACTGAGGTTTACTCTAACACTGGTGGTCAGGCTTCAAAGGCTACTCCTATCGGTGCTATTGCTCAGTTCGCTGCTAACGGTAAGCGCGTAGGCAAGAAGGATCTCGGTCTGATGCAGGCAACCTACGGTAACGTTTACGTTGCTCAGGTAGCTATGGGTGCAGACCAGAGCCAGTGCTTGAAGGCCTTCCGTGAGGCCGAGGCTTGGAACGGTCCCTCACTCGTCATCGGTTACGCTCCCTGTATCAACCACGGTCTGAAGGCTAAGGGCGGTATGGGTAAGAGCCAGGCTGAGGAGGCTAAGGCTGTAGAGTGTGGTTACTGGCAGTTGTGGCGCAACAACCCTGCTCTCGCTGCTGAGGGTAAGAACCCCTTCCAGCTCGATAGCAAGGAGCCCGACTGGGATAAGTTCCAGGACTTCCTCGAGGGCGAGGTTCGCTTCCTCTCTCTGAAGAAGGCTGCTCCCACAGAGGCTCAGGAGCTCTACGATGCATGTAAGGCAGCTGCTAAGCGTCGCTACCAGACATACATCCGTAAGACTCAGGAGGATTGGAGCATCCAGGACTAATCACAAGGTAACAAGGCGGGAACTTACTCCGGAAGGAATGTGAACTTCCGGAGTACCCCTATACCATATATATAATATAATAGGAGGTTATGGTGCTCTATCTGGAGAACCTTTCCTCCTTTTGTTTTACAAGAGACTGTTTAAAACCTACCAGAAAAGGATTTTCATACATTGATTACAAAGAAAACCCACCATGGCAAACTTAAAAACTATATTCATCAGCATAGCTTCATTGTTAAGTTTAGGGCTGAATGCAGCCAACAACGAAGCTAAGATCACTATTGACAGCAGAGTAAAATACCAACATGTGACGGGATTTGGAGGTTTCTCGCCCAGTCCCCAATGGTCTTATTGGTTGGGCGACAGCGAGATGGACAAACTCTTCGGCAAGGGAGAAACCCAATTAGGTCTAAACATCCTGCGAATCTACATCTCCAACAACAAGAACTTCTGGAACTCTGGCGTTGCCAACACCAAGCGTGCCAAGAAATACGGTGCCTTCGTCTTTGCCTCCCCCTGGTCACCTCCAGCTTCATGGAAAAGCAATGGTGAAACAGCCAACGGAGGTTCGCTGAAAGAGGAGAACTATGCTGATTGGGCAAAATTCCTGAACGACTACTACCTCTACATGAAAGGTCAGGGGGCCAAGATAGATGCAGTATCCATCCAGAACGAGCCAGACTGGAAAGCAGACTACGAGAGTTGCATCTGGACAGGAACACAGATGGCGAAGTTCCTCAAGGAACAGGGTTCCAAGATTCAATGCAAGATCATTGCTCCTGAAGCCATCCACTTCACCCCAAGCATGCACGAACCCATCCTTAACGACCCTGAAGCATGTGCCGAACTGGACATTCTGGGCGGTCACTTCTATGGTTGGAACGGTTCGTCATATCCCCTTGCCGCAAAGAAAGGCAAAGAGGTGTGGATGACAGAATTCCTCATCAACGAGCGTCAGCAGAACAGCAAGGTTAATATCGACTGGAAAACCGATGGATTCCTCTTTGCCCGTAGTGTGAACGACGCCATGTTGGCCAACATGAGTGCATGGGTACATTACTCACTGAAACGCTACTATGGCTGTCTAGGCGACGGTGAATACGGCACAAAGAACAATACAATCACGAAGCGCGGCTACATCCTCTCCCACTATGCCAAGTATGTTTCGGGTACCACACGCATCCGTCATTCGTTGGAGGATGCCGGCAACCAACTGACCTCCTCTGCCTACCTTTCCGTAACGGGTGACAGTGTCGTAGTAATGTTGCTCAACACTGGCGATGCCACCTACAGCACCACCATTGACCTCCCCTTCAACACGCTGGGTGGACGACAGATTGTTACTACAGAAGCCCTGAATATGAAGAAGACGGCACTGGCATGGGAAGAAGAGACACATACCCCCCTAATGGAGGTGGAACCTTACAGTGTCAACACCTACATCTTCGTAAAAAGTTCAACGCGAGAGGATTTGCCCGCAGAAGGTGAAGAGATAGCAAAGGTCTTTGAGGACCAGTTTGATTTCTACGGCGGTGGATGTATTCCCACTGGCTGGAAGAGCAAGTATGAGGGTGGTACACGCAGTGCAGGAACATACGACAGTGGTCCACGCATCATGTCATTCTCGCCCGAAGGCTTGGTGCCCTATGCTTTCTATTTCCGTTCCGGCACTGACGGTGTAGGCTATGCCAGTTACGGAGAAGACGCGAAGAACCGACTGACCCTTGAGCCAGGCAATTACACACTGTATTATTCCCTTGTAGGATGGAAGGCTAAACCAAACGTCACCACATACATCTCAACCACAGCAAACAAACGTCTCAAATCAGTAAGTGGTGCACCAAAGGTCATGGTCTCTGCCAATGGATCGGCCTCTCGCATTACGTCAACAACTGACAAGGAGTTGGAATTTGAGATTACCGAGGAAGGCAATTACATCCTGAAATGGCAGTTGGCAAAAGCCAGCAGCAATCTTAGCGAAATGCTTGTGAGCAATATCTATCTGGTGAAGCATGAGGACAATGGCGAAGACACCATCATCCCCCTCAATCTTCCCGATACAGGTAACACCTTTGACCTCAGTGGCCGTCGGGTCAACGACAGCCAAACGGGTATCGTTATCAAGAACGGCAAGAAGATACTGAAGAAATAAAGTGAGCAGGGGTTAGGTTGAAAGACTTAACCCCTTCCTACATCAGGCAAACGAATGGAAAAACTCTGGAATAGCAACTACAAGAAGGCATGGTGGGCTAACTTCATGATCTACTTCTCCTTCATGATCCTCACTCCCCTGCTCCCACTCTATCTAAGCGAGGAGTTCGGGGCAGACAAGGACACGATAGGACTGGTACTCAGTGGTTATGCCCTGACAGCATTGATTATCCGTCCCTTCAGTGGTTTTCTTGTAGATAGTTTTCCAAGAAAAGTCGTGTTACTGACCTGCTATGGTCTGTTTGCTTTCCTCTTTGCCGGTTATATAGGAGCAGGAACCTTACTGCTCTTTGCCATCATCCGCACCCTCCATGGAGCACCCATGGGAGCAGCAACCGTAAGCAATAGTACCGTAGCCATTGATGTTCTTCACACTACACGTAGGGCAGAAGGGATAGGCTATTACGGATTGAGTAACAATCTAGCCACAGCCATCTCGCCCACAGTGGGCATTCTTATCTATCAATGGACAGGTAATTATACACTGATTTTTGTCATTGCTTTGCTTTGTGCACTGATTGGATTGGGCATCAATGCCACACTGGACCTAAAGAATCGTCCACTCAACAAAGAGAAAGAGAAACTCTCATGGGATCGCTTCTTCCTATTGGAAGGCTGGAGCGAAGGAGTAGCAATGACCTGTTATTCCTATTCTTACGGGGTTATTAGTACCTACCTTGCCATTTATGGGAAGGAAGAGTTGGGCATCACGACAGGAACAGGACTATTCTTTGCCCTCCTCAGTTTCGGCTTAATGTCTTCCCGTCTGATTGGTGCACGTACACTTCGCCAAGG
>DCIS01000173.1:5503-8925 GCA_002317475.1 Prevotellaceae bacterium UBA1720
GCCCTGATTGTGGGTCTAGGCAACGGTCACATGTTTCCTGCTTTCCAAACCATGTTCATCAACCTCGCCCCCAACAGCAAACGAGGAACAGCTAACAGCACCCTGTTGACAGCCTGGGATCTGGGAGTAGGTTTGGGAATAATCCTAGGAGGGTGGCTTGCCGAGATGTGGGGTTACCACGCTGCTTTCTGGTCTGCAAGCCTCGTCAACTTCTTTGGCGTCGCCTTCTTCTTCCTATACGTCAGAAGACACTATCTTTCACACAAAGTGAGATAACCTTCCTACGCTTCTTTTGGCAACTTCACCAAAGCACTAACTGCGAAGGTCACCAGGCAGCACACTACCACGAAGGTAAAGAAAAGGATGAATCCCAATTCATCGGCTAACCATCCTGCCATCATGCCGGGCAACATCATGCCCAGGGCCTGCAAGGCCGTACAAAGACTGAAGACACTGGTACTGCGTTCACCCCTGGAGAAGTAAACAAGAAAGAGGCTGTAGGCTGTAAAACCAAAACCATAGCCCAACTGCTCCAATGCTACGCCAGCATAAATAAGGTAGATACTGGTGGGTTGAACCATAGCAAAATAGACATAGACCAAGTCGGGTACAGAAATAGCCAGAACCATAGGCCACCACCAACGACGCAGACCATGACGTGAAACCAAGATACCTCCAACAATACCTCCAAGCAGCAATCCAATAACACCGATAGTACCATAGGCCACACCCACAGACATGGTGCTAAGTTGCAGACCACCCTCTGTAATGTCACGCAACATGAAAGGTTGCGCCATCTTGGCCAACTGAGCCTCCGGAAAGCGGAACAGCAACATGAAGAGCACAGCCGTAAATAGATGCGGTTTCTGAGCAAATGTCTTAACCGTCAGCCAGAAACCTTGCAAGACACCTGTCAGACTCGTCTTTTCTGCGTTTTCACCCTCTACCTTGGGAATAGTCAATGTATGCCAAGAAGCAACTAAGAGCATGACCACTCCCAACAAAAGCATGGTTATACTCCACCCTACATTAACCCCATAATGCCCACAGAGATAACCTGCCAGAACCACGATCAACCCTTGACAGAAAATCATGCCTACACGGTAAGCCGTACTACGAATGCCCACGAACAAGGCTTGCTGTTTCTCGTTCAATCCCAAGATATAGAATCCATCTGCAGCGATATCGTGCGTAGCACTGCCGAAAGCCATCAGCCAGAAGAAACACAGCGAACCCTTCAGCCACCAGGACGTGTGTAGTGTGAGGGCAACAATGGCCAAGGCTGCTCCACCCAGCAACTGCATCGCCACGATCCACCAGCGCTTGGTACGCATGGAATCAACAATAGGACTCCAAAGGGGTTTGATGACCCAAGGCAGATACAACCATGAGGTATAGAGCGCCAGTTCGGTGTTGGAAAGACCCAGATTGGTGTACATTATGACACTCAAGGTCATGACCGCCATGTAAGGCACCGCCTCAGCGAAATACAGCGTAGGAACCCAAGCATAGGGGTTTTTCAAGGATGTTTTCATTTTTTATGGTAGAAAAGGTAAATAAACACCCATGCCAAGGGTGCACAAAGTGAGTCAATCAAGAAGAACGTCTGGAAACCCAACCAACCTACCATCCAACCACTCAGCAGCATAGGCAGAATCATGACGGATGCCACCAGAGGTACGTACAGATAGTTGATTGTGTTGCGATAACGCTCGCCACTAATTTCACGAACAAGAGGATGACAAGCATTCAGACCGAAGCCAAAACACAACTGTGCCATAAAGGTTGCTACAGAAAGCTGCCACAGCAATGGTGGTGGGGCAAGGGTCAATGCCAGATAGACAAACGGAGAAAGAGTCAGGACAAAAGCCAATACCTGAGCATGGTGCAAGAGGCGACGACCTAAAGACACACCCAGGCAGAAGGCTATCACACCCACCACGCCTTGGGCAAATCCCACATCCTGTATGCTACGTCCCAATCCGCCATCCTCCTCCTGACAAAGGAAGAAGAGCACTCGCGTGTAGAACATCAGCGACTGGGGAAGCAGCAAGATAAACATCATCAAGACTGGCCTGTACCATTGAGGACGCTTACGGATACGATCAATGATATGTAACTCCTTTTTGACGGCATACACCATCGTGCCAGCCTTTGCATGGTCCCCTACGGGACAAGGCTTCAAGGCAAACAGGTGATATATATAGAAGATGGACAGAACCACAGCTGTCAGAAACATCCCTCGTGACCATGCCAGAAGAATACTACGATAAAGCACCTGCAACGTACCGACGAAAATGATGAGCAGACCATAAGTGCCAACCACCATAAACTGGGAAACAAATATCTTCGGACCATTGTACATACGCTGCAAGCGTGGACGAAGCATGCGCTCATAGTACATACGGGCTGCCAGTTCGTGCCATGCCGTCAGTAAAGACACCAGAAAAAGTATGGTAAACAGTCCACCACTATTGCCTGTAGACATGCCAAAGAAACGGAACATCCAGGTTGAGGGATTAAGGGAAAGACCGAGCAATACGAAAGAGAGCACCAGGAGGAGCTCACAACATTGCAGGGCCCTGCGAAAACGAGCTACACGTCTTACCTTTTCACGCAAGAAAGACTTCAACACCCATGGCACGAAGAGCAAGGCGCAATAACAGACAGATAGCCCAAGGGAAGTACCAGTCTGTAGAAAGACCAACAAGGATACAAAAGTAATCATCGCCGCCGGGATTTCCTCGGCGGCGAAGAGTGAGAGTATAGAACCTGCCCTCTGCAAGACAATTAACGATTATAGATTAATGATTAATGACGTGGATGCATGGGTAGGAACCAATAACAGATTAGTAGCTACGAGCAATCAGCACGCGAGCCACGCTGGGCTTACCACTGACCATATCCACGCCAGGAGTCTGCTCGACACCGAAAGGCACACAACGGATGGTTGCCTGGGTATCAGCTTTGATCTGAGCCTCAGTCTCTGCGGTACCATCCCAGTGGCACAGGAAGAAACCTCCATCCTTAACACGCTGCTTGAACTCCTCATAATTGTCACACTCATAGATATGAGCATCGCGGAAAGACTTAGCCTTCTCGAAGATATTTGCCTGGATCTCGTCCAGCAACTGCTGCACGTACTCCACGATACCCTCCAGCGAACGGGTCTCCTTCTCCAAGGTATCACGGCGCATCACCTCTACGGTACCATTCTCCAGGTCACGAGCACCCAGCACAAGACGAACGGGAACACCCTTCAACTCGTAGTCTGCAAACTTGAAACCAGGACGTTTGTTGTCTGCATTGTCATACTTCACGGTGATGCCCAGCTTCTTCAGTTGCTCAACGATAGGTGCAACGGCAGCATCAACAGTTGCCAACTGCTCAGCACTCTTGTAGATAGGTACGATAACCACCTG
>DCIS01000173.1:8999-9445 GCA_002317475.1 Prevotellaceae bacterium UBA1720
AGACGGGTACTTACACCCCATGAGGTAGCCCATGCATACTGCTGCTGGTTCTGCTCGTCCATGAAGGTCACGTCGAATGCCTTACCGAAGTTCTGGCCCAGGAAGTGACTTGTACCACTCTGCAACGCCTTGCCATCCTGCATCATAGCCTCGATGGTATAAGTGTCCAGCGCACCGGCGAAACGCTCAGTCTCACTCTTCACACCCTGCACCACAGGAACAGCCATATACTTCTCCGCAAAGTTGGCATAGACCTTCAGCATCTGCTGTGCACGAGTTTCAGCCTCCTCACGGGTAGCATGAGCAGTATGACCCTCTTGCCATAGGAATTCGCTGGTTCGCAGGAAGAGGCGGGTACGCATCTCCCAACGCATCACGTTACACCACTGGTTGACCAGCAAAGGCAGGTCGCGGTATGAATGAATCCAGTTCTTGAAAGTATTCCA
>DCIS01000034.1:0-1199 GCA_002317475.1 Prevotellaceae bacterium UBA1720
CGTTTGCGTCTGCCACCAGCTGCCATTTGCGACCTGTCGGGAAACCACCACCACCACGACCACGAATGCCACTCTTCAGCACCTCATCAATGATTTCCTGACGAGACATAGTGGTTAGCGCTTTCTTCAACGCCTCAAAGCCATCTAAAGAGATATATTCCTCAATATCAAGGGGGTTGAGGTGGCCATAGCCTTCTGTGGAAATACGATACTGTCCTTCAAGGAAGGAGTTGATGCCTTGTGTGCGTTCCTTCTCGGGTGTCCAAAGGATATTGTCCCAGGTCTGGTCGGTATGGAAGGTATCAATCTGATTGAGGATAGCATTGCGCAGACGACGCAGACGACTGGCAGGGCGAAAATGATGGAGCAGAATCTCCTTCACCTCCTGAGGTTTGATATTGGGATAACGAACGATATTCCCATCGGGAGTAGCCACGTCAATAAGAGGCACCTGGTTGCAGGCTCCCACACAAGAGATAGGTTTGATACGAACATGAATACCCAACTCCCTGCAAGCCTCTCTGACAGCATCATAAACCTCTGCCGTACCACTGGCCTGGCAACAGTTCTCCATGCCCAGACGAACCTCACCCTGCACCTCACCAGTCTCGGCTTCCTCACTTGCACTGGAGGCTACCATAGACTCAAACTCGTCCAGCACCTCACGCACACGACCAGGCTGAACGTGCCCGAAAATCTTATTGTCTATCTGAACTACAGGTGCTAAGGCACAACAACCCAGGCAAGCTACCTTCTCAATGGAATACTGCTGGTCTGCAGTGGTGATAGCATCCTCGGGAATAGCCAGTTCGCGCTTGAAAGCATCATACACATTGCTCGCCCCTTTCACATGGCAAGCCGTGCCAATACAGACCTTGATGATATGTTTGCCATAAGGCACCAAGCGAAACTGCGAGTAGAAGGAAGACACGCTGATGAGCTGAGCGCGATCAATCTCTGTTCGTTCAAAAAGTCTGTTCAAGGCATCCGAAGGCAGGTAGTTGAACTCCTGCTGGATAGCCTGTAACAAGGGAATAATCTTGTCGCGAGTAGAGCCTATACGGTCAATGATGGCATCTGTGCGACGCACCATTGCCTCAGTAGCCTCTGCCGGAGAGAGACCGCAGTTACAATGTAGCCTGTTATTATCTTGGTTCGTCATGATCAATTCGTATCAAAAGTTCCCCTCTATGGAGAGG
>DCIS01000034.1:1386-13414 GCA_002317475.1 Prevotellaceae bacterium UBA1720
AACAGATACACCTTACCATCAACCACTACGGGAGAGGAGTAGAAAGGTGTGGTCAGGTCATGTTCTTTCTTAACCTCACCTGTCTGTGTATCGTAGGCACAAACCACACCGTAGCTGGTGGCACAGAATACCAAGTCCTTGGTGGCAGCGAGACTGGAGCACTCGGGCAGATAGTCACTGGCCTCCCAAAGGGTCTCACCTGTAGCACCATCAATAGCGATACACTTGGCATACTCGCTAGCACCGAAAACCATGCCACCAGCGCTGGCAGCACTGGCACCAACCTCTCCACTCATGCAGTCAACGCGCCATAACTCACTACCATTACTGGGATTGTAGGCAGCAATGCTGGGATTACCCATAATGACCAGAGCAGGTTTTCCACCGAGGGTAGCGATCATAGGCGAACTCCACGCTATCTTATCCTTGGAAGTCTTGCTCCAGATCTGACTGCCCGTCTTGGCATTGAGTGCAATGACCTTGGCCTCGTTATTGTTCTGATACTGCACAATGACTTCCTTGCCATACATCAAGAGTGATGAGGCATAGCCATAGTGATTGTCGGGCAAACCCAGATTCTTTGCCCAAAGACGATTACCATCCATATCAGCACAGATGATATCACCTGTTGCAAAGATGGCACAAACCTGTTCACCATTGGTAGCTGCGGTGCTGGCAGCCAAACCTGTATCTGCATTTACCTTAGGCATGGTCGAGGGTGATCCGGGTATCTTGTCTGCCTTGACTGTCCACTTCAGTTCACCAGTCCATACGTCGTAGCAATAGAGTTCACGAGCCTTGTCATCAGCACCGGTGATGAAGACATTACGGCCCGTGATGATGGGCGAATTGTATCCGTGCTTAGGAATGGATGATTGCCAAAGGATATTCTTCTTGGTACTTAGATTCCATGAGGTGGCGATACCCCGAGCAGAGGAATAAGCACCGGAGTTATTCCCACGGAAGGCCTTTGAGGCAACCTTCAGCTCGGGCATATCATCCTCGACGACAGTTGAATCTGCCACCTCAACGGAGTCTGTTGCAAGACTATCTGTCACCTCTTCGTTTCCTGACGGAATGCTATCAATTTCAACAATGGGTTCCTCCTGTGGCATGTCTTTCTCAGATTGCTCTTCAGATGATGCAAGATTCTTCAACTGCACATTCTGCAGGATAATGACGGCAATAGCAGCAATGACTGCCAGTAAGGTAACACCAGTAAGGTACTTCCTCGCCTTGCTCTTGTTCATCCACTCGTCAATGGGGTCAAGATCCTTCTCGGGCAGGTTCTTTGTCTCTTTATAATAGAGATTCAAGCAGAGTATCAGCACAATGGCCATGCCCAGCATCATGTAGGTACCCGTCTTCAACTGCCCTTCCTGTACAAAGTAAGCCTTGCGAGAAATCAGGTCCAACTGACGAATCTGCTGTTGCAGGGACTCGTTGTCACCATTGGCCTCATTCAATTCCTTCAGCGTCTCCATCACACCTGTCTCCAGAGGTGATACCTGACGCATCTGATAATAACTGACTGCCATCATAGCACTGAGGGCTATCATGAAGATGGCTGTCACGATGGCAATATTTCTATATATTTTTCGCATAATCCCTTTATATTCCGTCTATATTCCGTCTATATTATTTCTTAAGGTTCTGAGGACAATAGTTGAAACACTTGCCACACATCGTACAGCGGGCACTGTCTATCTCGTAGGTTTTGCGAGAACGCTTCAGCGACAGTTTCAATAGTTTGAAACCAATGACAAATCCTATCAAGGCACCTGCCAAATGGGCGTAGAGGGAATACTGATGCTGAATGTCATCAACCTTCTCTTTCAGTTCCTCGACATTACCTCCCAATGCATTGAAAGTCTCTACCTCCAGTGGTTCTTCTATGTCAGGATGAGCCTGTTGCTCCATAAGCAACTCGTATAGATACACATCCTTGTGAGCACGACTTAGCGCATCACTGTTCTGACCGAGGAGCACAGCACCCAGGAAAGTGAAGACGGGCAAGAGGACGGCAAAGAGGATGATGCGTTTCACACCTGCCGAACGAGTCTCCTTAGCCTTGCTCTGCTGAGGCTGACGAATAGCATCCACAGGACATGACTTATCACAGAGGGCACAGTTGATACAGTCCTTCTTGGTAATTTCCAACTTCTTCCAACTCAAGGCACTGAAAACACTCAGCAAGGCTCCATAGGGGCAAAGGAACTGACAGAAAGGACGTCCAATGAAAAGCGAAAGAATGAGCAGAGCAATGCCAAAACCTATCATGCCCATATCACCTCCCAAGCGGAAAATACCTACAAAAGGATCAAAACGGCAGATCAGGAACTGACTACGTGTAGCAGCATAGATGATGGTGAAAGCCAAGTATATCCAAGGTATCAAGGACAGGGTTGCTGACACGGCACGCGACAACCGGAAATTTCGGACGTTTATCAGTTCCTGCAAAGCACCAAGAGGACACACACCCGAGCAGAACACCCTGCCGAAAAGCAATGCGAAGAGTATGGGTAGGATAAATATCAGAAGGACATACCAGGGCAAGTGATAAGTAGGGTCTGCCAGTGCCAGAATGACATTCTGAATAGAGCCCACACTGCATACACATCCACTACGGAAGAAACCAAAATAGAGTACACTGATGATTGAGGTGGAATAGATAACGGCTCTGCTACGCTTCTTATAAGCCGCCCACACCACAGCTCCCATCATACCCACCAAGAGTATGATATCCAGGATATTCCAGAGTTGTTCGTAGGGAACGCCATGGAAGATATCAGGATATTGGTAGCCTGAGGTAAAATCGGGTTTGGGGAAGCGTGCCTCAGCAATACCGCCAAGACTTTGCAACGCCAAAACCATTATCAAAACTATTTTCTTACGCATGATCTTTCAGTTTATAGGCCTCGTCATAGCTGACACGTTTGATTGCGTCAGAAGGACAGACACGGGCAATCTTACACTCGTTGCATTGCTGGCAGAGGTCTTGCTGAATCTGCAGGAACAATGACCCGTTACCGAATGAGGTACAACCTTTCACACATTTGCCACAACCATTGCAGAGACTTTCATCAATGGTGTATTCGAAATAAGGTTCCTCCACGAATTTACGGGTTATGGCTCCTGTAGGGCACATCAGGTTCTCAGCAGCCGTATTGAGGTCTTTGACACTTGGACGATAATAACCACCACAAAGGTCACAGTATCCACACACCTTGTTGGCATGGAAGCATTTCACCGCTGAAACGGGCAATACGCAGTCTGTCTCACAACGACCACACTGGGTACAGGCAAAGGGGTCAATCTGCCAAAACACATCACCCGACTTGCCTTTGCTCTTGGTGGTCAGCAAACCACCAGTAGCCAATATAGCACCGCCTGCAAGCAATGAACCACAGGTTCGCAGAAAATCTCTGCGGTCCATCGGACTTTTCATTTTATCCTTCTCCATCCTTCTATTCTACTTAAACTTTCAAAGGGCAGTCCTCTGTGCATTGTCCGCACTGTGTCTGTTGACTTTGGTTTTTATTATATTGATATACAGAGACTTTATTACCACCTGCTACCACCAGCTTGTCCTTCATGATACGCATTTCGTAGGCCGCATGTCCTCCTCCAAGTGCCTTGCTATCCAACAGCACGCTGCGAAATTTGCCATCCTTGCTGTAACAACTGATGCGAGGAATGCCCTTCTCCGAAGTCAGCAGTTCGCCATTGTTGGAAGGGGTGAGGTACACGGGATTACAACATCCACTGAAGGAACCTGCAGCAGCACCAGACTTGCCAAAGGAGGTGATGTACTCACCCTCTAAAGTGTAGGTCTCTACTTGATGTCTTCCTGGGTTAGAACAGTACATCCTATCCCCCATGACCATGATTCCAAAGCAGTAACTGGGAACAACAAATCCTTTGGGGCTATTGATGAAACGTGCCAATGTGCCATCAAGGTTGTACTTGCAGATATTTTTGTTGGATGCATCAGTCACGAATATACCAGCCTCACAAACAGCCATCGAACAGTAATCGGAGTTCTCGCTACATGCTGACCATTCCTGTACCACATCACCATTTCGGTTGTACACCTCTATGCGGTTGGCAAAAAGTACATACACCTTACCTTGATAGAGAATCATGTCACGCAAGTCACTGGGAATGCTGAAGTTAGTCTGCAACTCACCGCTCATACCATAAACATATATGTTGTTGGGCGTCGCCACATAGATGCTTCCTCCTTCTACGTCAAAGGCTGTAATCTCATCAGGCGTCACAAAACCGAAGGTGCGTCGGTATGGAGAGACGAAATCCTCGTCTTCCCTTAGCAGTTTCAATCCTTTCAAACGTTTGGAGTCACTGAAAAGGTCTTCCGGGCGTGAGAACATCTTCCATACACCAGTACCCACTATCGAAAGGAAGAAACCTCCAACGGCCAGTGAACCAGACAATTTCAGAAACTTGCGTCTATCCATATTCTTCATTACTGAAAGATTTTAATACACTTTATTGACTTCGAATCACGCAACACCAACATACCATCAGCATAGGCCATAGGTCCCCATGCATCAATACCTTCGTCCATGATGCGCTGTTTGCGAAGGAGCCTCATAGACCTTCCCTCAATGCCATAGACATACAGTTCTCCATCCTCCTTAAAGGCAATCAGTTTATCATCCACAATCATATAAGGCCCGAGACCGAAACGTTCATCAGCGGCAGAAGTCCACACAGGCTTATGCAGATTGTCGGGAGAATACATAGCCAGTCGCTCACGCATACCACCACCATCCTTGGGCAGAATAGTGATGAGCGTGCCATTATAGTTGAGAGGAGTCTGCTGTTCGCTGGACATACCCTCCGAAGCTTTGTAACTATCCTTAATGACGGCCGTCCATCCGTTACCTTGCTTGTCTACTTGCAACAATCCGCCTCCTGCACCATAGCCAGCTACCAGGAATATCTGATTTGGCGCAATCTGCAGAGGAGATGGAGCTACCACTGAGGGTTGCCACTTATTTGCACTCCACAGCATCTCACCCTCTTTTCCCTCTTCTGCCGAAACACCACAGACACCACCTACCCCAATGTAGACATAGGTACGTGTACCAGACAACGTGATGCGCATCACGGAAGAGTGTGACATCTTGAAACCGACACTGTTTGGCGTTCCCCAGCGCGTCTCGCCCGTCTGTACATCCACACCAAGCATCAAGGTATCCTTGCCTGCTGGAGCAAGCACCAATACGCCATCATCCACCAAGGGGCACTGTCCAGTGTACCAGAAGGGAATCTCCGTCTCAAAGCGCTTCTTCATGTCCATGCTCCATTTCATCTCACCACTCTCCTTGTCGCAACACATCACATGTCCCTCAGGACCAATCGTTACCACTAGATTCTGCCAGATGACAGGGATGGTGCGAGAGAAACCATGATTGCGCTTCATAGGTACGCGATACCAACGTTTCCACAACTGCTTGCCCGTCTGTAGGTCAAAGCATCGAAGGGCATCCGAACTCAGATGTTCATCATAGTCCAGCACGTATACCTTCCCAGCCGAAATGACTGGTGAGGCATGCCCTTCACCCGTCTCCACCGACCAGAGATCCTGAAACTCGCCTTCTACGAGGGTTCTCTTCGTTTCATTCTTGGCGATATTGTCATGGTTTGCACCACGAAAGCAGGGCCATTCGCCTGTCAAGCCAGATACCGTTGCCGCTGCTGAGTCCTTCATGAAGAATTCACCAATCAGCACATCATCGGCCTTTCTCTCATTGCCAGCCGGACGATTGTCTGCACCAGGCAAGGCCTCAGTGAAGCCCTTGCTGGGGTCATAGCAATGCCATGCCACCAACATAGCCAGATAGACGAGGCTTACGGCCAGTGTTATGATTGTAAGTTTATGCTTTCTCATTCTTTATCTCAAACCTTTCTCAACTTTCTTTACCTTTCTCAACCTTTATCGCATTTAGTAGGAATGTGATGTTATAGAGCTCTTCTGAGTACCAAAGACGGGAGAAGTACAGTCCGATGGGCTCACGCTCGTAAAGAGTCCCGTTCTGAAAACGTTGGTAGAGGTATGCCCAACCACGTGCTTTTGCTTCCCCGTATTGTCCCTGGAAATGGGCTAAGGCTCCTAAGGCGCGACTGGTATAGGTCACCTTCGAACGCACGCCTTTGTTGCCACCCCATCCTCCATCTTCATTCTGTGTACGAATCAGAAAGTCTACCTGTTGGCGAGCCACGTTCATGGCTTCTTCAAGGTGCGTAGACATCAGGTAGTCAATGGCTGTAGCCGTACCATAAACGGGTGCTTTTTCATCGGGGGCATCCTGATCACCAAACCACAGGGGCACCCAACCCGCACTTTCCGACTGCTTCGTACATTCTACCGTTTGATTCATCCATCTAAGCATTCGTTGCAAACTATGCCTTACCCCCTTATGCATTTTACCTTGCAGTTTGGGTAACCATAATCCCATAGCCAAGATGGCATGGGCTGTGATGTCTGGCGAACTACGGTCAAAGGGCAACTTACCCCAACCTTTGCAGAAGGTGGGCATGCCGCCATCGTTGTTCTGCAGCCACATCAGCCATTTCAGTCCGTTCTCCACCTCGCTGCAACAGATACCTTCTGTCTGATGATATAGAGCCACCAAGGCTCCGCTGGTATCATCCCCATCAGGCACTGATCCACTCAAGTCACTCCATCCCCATCCCCCAGGAGCAGCAGCCGTAAAGGGATGAATCTCTTTGGTGGCATTGTGTTTGATGATGTCTGCGAGGTAAGTGTCAGCAGGTAGCACTTTTCCCGTTAGACTGGTCACCCATCCTGCCAGATTAGTATCAATGGGCCATGAACCATCTTCGCGAACCGTATCTACCAGGAACTGGGCACACTTCTGCGTCACCTCATGCTCACGGAAGTCAGCTTCAGCCAGACACATGCTCACAAAAGCAGTCAGCGGAGCGGCTTCCAGAAATCCGCCATCCTGAGGTTGCATCTTCACCAGCACACGCATTGCCTTGGGAATGAACGCTTTGCGTAAGGGTGTCAGCAGTCCGCCCTTCTTCTTCATCTGACAAATGCCGATGGCAATCAAGGCAGGGATGGCATAGCTCACTACGGGAAGATTGAGGTAGCGGAACAGACTTTGAGGCAGCGTGGCCAGTTCGAAGGGGAAGGGAGGAATCTTCTTCCAACTATCGATAACACCTGCCAAAGCACACATCATCAGGATAGGTACGGAGAAGGTCAGGTCCTTGCCATAGTAGTCTAGCACACCTTTGATGAGAGCCTCCTGACTGTCTCCACCAAATTTCTCGTTGAGATAGGCTCGTGCTTGTACTGGTGCCTGCCCCACAGCATAGAGTGAGACATAGGTGAGCAAAGTGGCAGTCATGTTTGACGGACTCTCTACTGAGTCTCCCCACGAACCATCGTGCCTCATCGTTTCATGCAACCATCGTACGCCATCTTTTATCTGCCGTTCATATTGCTCAGCATTGATGCGTTGCAAGGCAAACACACTGACAGAAGTCGAGATGGCACTGCTTGACAAGTGTCCTCTCCACATACCATCTTCCGAACGACTCCTCATGAGTCGCTCCATGGCATCGTTTTGCATTTCTGTCAGTTGTTCTTTAATCATTTGATCCTAATGCTAATAGTCCGTAAAAAACGTATTCCACATCACTATAATCATCCAGTATCGTGGGACAGAACCCACCAGCTTCCATCCAATGTGCCTCAACAAACTCCTTGGCACTTTTTGCCTGTCCATCAACGAGCCTCAACGTGAACAAGGCTACGGCCGTACTGAGTAGGTCAGGGACAGGTGCCATCTCGCTGGCGTAGAAACCTCCCGTTTCATCCTGCCGTTCCTTTAGCCAAGACACGAGTTCTTGATTACAAGGCTTTTTTGTCTGATGCTGTGTGGCCAAAACGCAACAGATAGCGTTAGTACTTTTGGTCTTCAGCAGACACTCTGGTATGTCTTCTGGCCTTCGCAGGTGCATTTCCTCGTTCAGGAAACGGAAGAAACATCCATATACATCCTCCTTTTTCAGACTCTCCTTCACCGTGAGCGAGGGACGAACAAGGGGAATCCTAAGTGGTGACATTACCGTTTCCAGTACCTGGCCAAACTGCGTATAGTAGTCGTCCACTTTGCCACCAGCGTTCCTGTACCCCGCACTTTCCTTTTGTGAGCGCACATAGACCCTCAGCAGTTCCTTTGCCTCTGGCGTCAGTCTGTTCCAACCTTTTCGCAGAGCACAATAGACTTTCAGTAGTAATGGAACTCTCATACGCTCTTTATTTGTAATCTCGTTCTTCTTCAAAGTCCACAAGTGGCTGAGCGGACTCGTTGACTATCTGTCTCCCCCTTAAGGGGGTTGGGGGGGCTTTCAATATCTTTTCGGTTACTTGGAAGAGCAACCTTTTCAGTTCCATGCTATCTACCTCGTTCAAGGCATCCAGTGCTTCTTGGTGATAGTGGTCTATCAGACTTTGCAGTTCATTCTTTACCTTTTCATCATCCCACTGAGGGTGCTCGTTCCGGAGTGCCAGTACCACAGAGGGACGGGATGCCAGTTCGTTGTCATTGCGGAAATCCTCCAGGTCGTCGTTCATCTGATAGGCCATACCCAATGCCTCGGAATATCGGCGGAGCATGGGCCTCAGGTGCACAAAGTTTCCCGTGCAACTCAACCCTAACATCAACGAAACCTCAAAGGCTGGTACCGTCTTATGGCGGAACACCTCCTTGACAAAGTCCATGTCTATAGGTTCGGGATGCTGGCACCACACCAGTTCGGCACCTTGTCCCTTGCACAACTTCATATGGGCATCGCTGATCAAGCGAACCAGTTCGGCATTGTTGCTCTCTGCCAGGACTCGGTATCCCTCTCCCAACAGTGCATCCCCGGCATTGATGGCAAAAGCATCACCATAGAGGGCATTCACCGTGGGTTGCCCATAACGTGTCTGGTCGCCATCTTCAATATCATCATGTATGAGCGATGCCTTGTGGAAGCACTCAACAGCCACAGCAGCTCGATGTACATCCTCGGTCATCTCGCTCTTCCCTGTCAGGGCTTGCCATACGGCACAGAGTAGGAAGGGTCTCCACCGCTTTCCCTCGCCACACATCCAGTCAAAGCATACGGCCGAGGTCTGATCCTCTGCCCTACCAATCAAGTGCTCCAGTTCAGTTCGGGTGAACCAACGGTTTACCTGTTCACGAATCACATCGTAGTCAAGGAGTGAAGGGGCTGCAGCCTCGTTCAGCATAGACAGCAATTCCTCCACATAGCCCTCATCCACATGGGTATCCTTGCATCCATTGTCATTCAGGGCAATGGCCAGTCCCGGTACAGCATGACGCACCAACAAGGGGAAGGCTTTCTCCAGCGAGTCCAGACAACTTACACCAACCACAGCATCTACAACATTATTCTCAATCAACTCAATGACCTGTGTGAATCCCTCTGCCACGATGCTGAGACTTCCCTGTTGTTCAGCCTTGTCCTGCAAAGAAGGTATGAGACAACATCCACAACGGTGGCACAACAATCCATATTCATCGTATTCGCCCTTGCATTCACCATACTTGCTCAGACACTTAGGCAGCATCAGCAGACGACGCTCATGAGGAATGCCTGCCACTACAGGCAACCACACCTGGTTGTGTATCTCTACCATCAGCCAGGAACGCATAGGTTCACACTCCTTGTGTCTCTGCACGAAGGCTTCAGCCAGTTCCTCCAGTTGCTTCAGCGAGACAGGCGGACACAGATGTCTCTCCTGCACAAAGTCCTTTAAGGCTCTGCGCAATAGCATTCTTTCCTCTATCGTTTCTGGTATAGCATTCATACTTTTCGCTTTCACTTTTACTCTGCTGAACGATCATCCATACGCTCCAAAACCGAAGAAATAGTTCTTTTTCAGCCACTTATAGGGCTTGCTCTTTTCGGGTATGGCCTCATCACCCATCTCGTGACCAGGTACATGTTGCATTCGTTCATATTCAGCCATAGCTGTCTGACGGCTGGTGGTCTCCTGGGCGTTGTATCGTCTCAAGAGGTCTGCCATCATCTGGGGATCCTCCATTAGGATACAACCCCTGGTGTGCTGTGCAATCTCCTCACGCATATTCTTCAGGAAGGCAGATTGCTCATAAAGCATCGTCATGTTGCTGGCATCAGCATTGAGGAAATCTGTTGCCATCTGAATGACGGGACAGAACTCCAGGGCCCCAGAGGGTGATACATGATGACTCATACCCGTTGCACCTGGACACATCGCCCTGCCCTTGTCGTCCCAATAAACATCAACCAGCATCACGGGGGCATTCATGCGTTCATTGACCAGGAACTGACGCAAACCCTTGATCTGCTCACGGGTCAGCGCATTCTCGGGATGAGGCTCGGCACCTACAGGACGGTAGATGTAGTACCACAGATAAGCAGCACCTTCCCTAGCCACACGTTCTATGTGCTCACGACTCACCAGTTCCCTGTAGTTGGTCTGGCAGATGCTTGCTGCCACACCAAATATCAGCCCTGCCTTCCTACAGGCCCTCACACCCTTTAGGGTGCGCTCATAGACATCATCCTTTTGTCTTCTTCGGTCACTTTCTTCCTCCAGTCCTTCTATGCTGATGAGGGGCGTCACATTGCCTGCCTTTCTCAGTTGCTGTGCGATATCGTCGTTAAGCAATGTACCATTGGTGAAGAGTTGGAAGTAGCAGTCACTATGCCTCGTGAAGACGTCCATCAATCCTCTGTACATCAAGGGTTCACCACCCAGAATGCCAAAGAAGTATGATCCGTGCTTCTTACTCTCGCTGATGATGCCGTCTATCTGTTCCAGTGTCAGGCTCTTTCGCCCACCCTTGCTGACCCAGCACCCGCTACAAGCCAGATTGCAGGTCTCCGTCACAGATATCATGTTGAAAGCAGGGAAGAAAGGTGCGCCCTTCTTCATCCTCTTCTTGAAGTCATGCATGTTCCACAGGTTGTGCCAGCCGAAGTTCCATACAAACTTCCAAAGCAGACGAATGGGAGTCTGACGAAAGACTCGCCATCCCATCTTCATCAAGGGGACCCACCCCCAACCAAGGGGATTTGTCACATGGCTCTGCTTATGATCCTCTAAACGGCTCATCTTTCTTGTTGACTTATTGACTTGTTGACTCGTTGACTTATTGACTTGTTGACTCCTAATCTTTCATCAGTTTGAAACTCGTTCGGCGTGCTGCGAGTTTCTCGCGCAAGGCCAGACCATACAGTTCCTTTGTGTCGAGTTTTATCGCATTCTCTTGCTTCTCCTCGCCACCGTTAATAGGACTTCGGTCGTATTTGGGGAAGATAATGGCACTGGCAGGACAGGTACGGGCACATGCCGGACAGTTGTTCTTGCAGTTATGGGGATGCACTACACGAATACGGTCCTCCACCATCTCGTACACACCAAAGGGACAGAATTCCAGACATTTCCCACATTCCGCACAGAGGTCCTTATCCAAAGTGGGATACCAGGCATCCTCACCCAGTTTGGCGGGCATGGCCTTCAGTTTTTCATTCCATGCAGAGATATCCTCCTGAGGTGCATCACCTTGCACAGAAAGTGAAGCCAGTACGTTCTCCACGCTGTCCACACGAAGGTTCAGGGACGTACATTGATCCTCACAGACAAAGGCCAGCAAACTCTTCACAGCCCTGGGATGGCAGGCCACTATGGTCGTCTGGGCAATCTCCCGGATTACCTCAGCCTTGTCTTCACACAGTTCACAAAGGTCACTCACCACTTCCACCTCTATCCCACTTCTTTGGGCTATTGCGGCAAGGCGAGCCACCTTCTCCTTCTCTATGAAATTGCGTGAAGAGCACGCACATATCGTAATTTTCATTTTCTTCTTTTACTTTCTTTGTTCAGGTTCTTTTTTACGTACTTCCTACGTACAAACACCGTATAAACACCGTACAAACACCGTATATCTACGTAGGCTATACGTAGGCT
>DCIS01000034.1:13431-25452 GCA_002317475.1 Prevotellaceae bacterium UBA1720
GGCTGTACGTAGGCTGTACGGTGTCAATACGTATAAAACCCTATGTCGTCGTTAACCAAGTTTTGAAGTCGGCAGCTTTATTCTTGCTGACGAAGAGGGGTTCGGGGATCTCAACGTCCATACTGATCAGCAGACGACTGTCAAACCAAATCACCAGTTCCTTGACGCTGTCACGAGCTACAATAAACTGCTTGTTGGCACGATAGAACCTTTGTGGGTCAAGGGTGACAATGATAGAATCAAGCGACTTGTTGTACGCCATCGAACGTCCGTCTTTCAGGTACAGCTGCGTCTTGCGCTCTGTACTGTAGATGCAGGAGATTTCATCCATGCTTACAGGCACCAGTTTATCGCGCACTGGCACCAGCAGCGAGGTGGTGTATTCCTGTGCCACATGGTTAGGTGCCATTTTCAGCATACGTTCCAGATAGCCTGCCATATCAGTCCTGTTCCACTGGCGGAATTTGTTGAGGGCACGTTCCAGTTCGGCTGTCTTGATGGGTTTCAGCAAGTAGTCAACACTATTGACACTGAATGCCTCCAGTGCATACTGGTCATAGGCAGTGGTGAAGACGACTGGTGTCTTTATCTCTATCTGCTGGAACAGCGTGAAAGCCGATCCGTCACTGAGATGGATGTCCATGAAAATCAGGTCTGGGGCAGGATTGCTACTGAGCCATCTCACGGTTTGCTGCACGCTCTCCAGCACTTGGAGTATCTCTATCGTGCCGTCTATCTCCTGAAGCATCGCGATAAGGTTCTCGCTTGCTGCCGTCTCGTCTTCTATGATAAGGATCCTCATGTATTTTGTTCTTATGTTCTATAAATTTGCAGTGCCTAATGGCAGGGTGACACGGAAGGTTTCGTCAGACTTCTCCACCTTCAGTTGGGTGTTCATCAGCAGGGCAAAACGATTCTGCAAGTTACGCAGTCCTGTGCCATGCGTCTCCTGCTTGTACTGTTTGGGGAAGAGCGGATTGCTCACCACCAGCTCCTGCTTGTCGTTCATGCTGATCTCTACCAGCATGTGATGCTCGCTGTCTATCATATTGTGGACGGTGACATTCTCTATCAAGGGCAGCAAGGCCAATACAGGTATCTGCAGATGCATGTATTCTGGTGCTACATCTATGCTGACATCCAGTTTGCCGGCATACCTGACCTGCATAACCTGACTGAACGAACGGGCAAACTCCAGTTCTTCCTCCAAGGTTACCAGTCCTTTGTGCTCGCTCTGTAGGATATAGCGGAAAATATCGCTCAGGTGATCGATGTAGCAAATAGTCAACTTTTCATCTTTCTTTCTGACCAAACTGCTGATACCGTTCAGTGAATTGAAGAAAAAGTGTGGATTGATCTGGTTGGTCAAGGCATCACAACGACTCTGCAGACTCTCGATCTTCATCTGTTGCAGCTCCTCCTCCTTAATCTGGTGTATCCTGTTCAGATAGTCGGTATAGCCTAACATCTGCCCCATCATGCCCATTACAAAGAACTGGAACGTGAGGATGATGGGACGACCATCAAACTCACTACAGATATACATTGTGATTCCCCTGTAGACAAAATAGGCCAGGATGGTCATCAGGATATTGGGCAAGATGCATTTCTTGATTTCCAGGTTCTTGATGAGGTGCTGGTTGAAGAGCAACAGTCCCATGGAAATAATCCAGAAGAGCAGGAATCTGATCAGCGTGTTGTCGATATAGCAGGCATGGCTCTCTGATGGGGCACAATTCAGGTCCCAACTCAGGAAAAGCATGTTGGGATAACTGACGAAGATGGTGCAGACAAGACTGACCAGCAGGATCTTGGAGAGAGATTTATATACGCGCATGAAAGGAGATTACAGCATGAATTGTTGTACGTTAACACACAAAATTACAACAATTATCTGAAATACACCGTAAAATCTGCACCAAAACGCAAAAAAAAGTCTTGATGCCGATTTTTTCCGCGACTTTGCAAGCAAAGTAAGGTGAAAATTTTGCCTTATAGTTTTACGTCATCCAGGTTTACAAGACCATTGACAATGGCATAGATTGTGAGACCTGCAGCACTTCGGATATTCAGTTTTCGGGCAATGTTTCGGCGGTGTGTCATGACCGTGTTGGGCGAGATGAACATCTGTTCGGCTATCTCCTTGTTCGAGAGTCCTTTTACCACTTGCACGATCACCTCTTTCTCCCTTTCACTCAGGTTTTCGCTGCCTGGGGTGTCTGTCTCCTCATCCTGCTCCTGTACATCCATGTCGCCATTCTCGCGAACCTCAGCCTCCAGATGGCGCACACACTCCGAGAAGAGGCTATCCTCCAGGTGGCAATGCATCAGCAGGTCCTCCTCCATCATGTAGATATCCATCAAGGCATCATTCAGCAACTGTGCGTTTGCCTCGCTGGGATAGTACTTGATGATGATGCTTTTCAGCTCATCGATGCTCTTCTCCAGACTGGCATGATTACCCTCGTGCTGGTTCACCACCTCGCGAAGGGTCTCCTTGGGCATCCTGCCTTGCAGCAACATCTCAACGTGAGGATGAACATGGGTGTTCTCAAATTCCATGTGTCGCTGCACTTCCAGCGCGTATTCATCGTAGAATTTCAGTATCAGGAAGGCTATCTGGTTTTGTGCAGAACAATCGATGGATGCGATGATTTTTCTTCGTATGGAGGGTAGACGGAAATCCACAAAATAGCTGTGTGAATTCTTCAGGTAGGTCAACAGGTCAGGCAGTTTTACCTGTTCCTTCAACTCATTGATATGCGCATGTCCGGCATTCTTCACATAGTTCACCACGGCCAGGAAGGTGGCTGTATCCACATGGCAAGCCTTGCAGGTGGCATCAACCGTCTTGTCTCCAAAGCCGAGGGAGATACCAAAACGGGATAGTATCTGGAGCATGCGATAGTCATCACCGATGAGGCTGCTCATCTGGTCTGTGCGATTGTATGAGTTCATGTGGCGTTTATGATAACAAAATGAGTGAAAAGATTACCGTGAACAGTACACTTAGAATCTGAAGTACACCTCTCCCCACAACTCGTTGTGTCCCTTGTCAGCGGAGAGGTTACGGTCGTAGACATAATTGTACTGCACCTGGAACATCAGGTTCTTGTGCAACTGAAAATTAGGACAGATGGAGTAGATGCTGTTCAGCGAACTGTTCTTTGCTGTATCGCGGTAAGCATCATACTTGGCGTACACCTTCAACCATGGTGTACAGGGCACACCAACCGTAACATACCAGGCATCAGCACGACCATTGCTGGCATTGGCATTCAGGCTCTGTGTCTGGGTGTTGCTGTCGTAGGTGTAGTCACCAATCTTATGACCAGTCTGGTGAGCATATTCTGCGCGAGCAGTCCATCCATTATGTTCATATTTCATACTGATAGCATAGCGGTTGCGATGAGCCAGAATGTTGCTGTATTTCATATCGCCCTTCCAGCCGAACACACCGACGTACAAGTCCTTGATGGGTTGCAGTTGCAAGGTGCCGATAAAATCTTTTGCACCATTGGCATCTGCGTGGTTGATACCCTGACCATTATATACACCTATCTGGTAGTGTATCAGGCGGTGCTTGTCCTGTCCTATAGGTAGCACGTCACCCTGCAGTTGCAGTCCCAGATCACGTCCACCTGTGTTCGTAGCCTCGCCGCCACAATAGTCGTTAAAACCTGCCATCTTCTTGGTCAGCTGGCTGTAGTCACCCACACCCACTTCCCAGGGATTGTAAGGGTTCTCGAAGGTAAAGCAACGCTTGAACTGTCCCACTTTCACTTCCAGTTCCTTCCAGTGGCTCCATGCCACGAAGAAGTCCTTCAAATGGGCACTTTTCGTCGTTGCTGGATCCCCGTTCATCTCCAGTTGTATGCGGTATTTGAAGTCCTTCAGCACCGTACCGTCCACATACAGACGAACCAGACGGGCATTAAAACCGTCACCTCCGTGCTTGCCCTCTTGGTCGCTGTACTTGTAGCTGCCAATGGCATAGCCACCAAACTTAGGCGCGCTGGCCCACTTTGTCTCTGTGCGCCCATACTGCATCTGCTCCTCAGCATCTACGGCAGGAGCAGCCTGCTCCAAGGCACTATTGAGCGCAGAGGTCAGAAAACCTGCTGGTTCGGGAGCATCCGTCCCAATATTGTCGTTGTCTTGACTATCTGCCTTTGCCGTGAGGGCAGCACTTGCTAGGAGCATAGCAAAAAGAAATGTCTTTTTCATAATGTACGCGTTATTGTGTATTTTGCATGCAAAATTACGAATAAACCTTCATTTACCCAACTCTCTCATCCCTTTTTTGCCTCTCACACCCTCAATTTCATCATAATTAGGTATTGCCGGGATGATAGGAAAGCCGTAACTTTGCAGCCGAAAACTCACAATAGAATGAAAAAGAACTATATTTTTATGGCTGCTCTCCTGCTCGCAGCCTCTTCTGTCAATGCCCAGGAGCAGGAAGACCAGAACTCTGCTGACCTTATGGAACTGGAGGTCATTGCCTCTCCACGTGAGGAGGGAGCCATGCGTCAGCAGCCTGCCAGTGCGAGCCTCATCGACAGCAAGCAATTGCAGGATATGCAGGCAGGTTCGCTGAAGAGTATCAGCACTCTCGCCCCCAACTTCTTCATGCCCGATTATGGTTCGCACCTCTCCAGTGCCGTCTATATCCGCGGCATTGGTTCGCGCATCAACTCTCCCGCCATTGGTCTGTATATTGATGACGTCCCCGTGCTGGACAAGTCCGCCTTCGACTTCGGCCTCTATGACATGCAGCGCGTTGATATCCTGCGTGGTCCCCAGTCCACCCTCTACGGTGCAGGCACTATGAGTGGCGTAATGAGGGCTTACACCCTCTCGCCCTTCACCCATCAGGGCACAGACATCAGTCTGGGCTATGCCACCAACGACAACACCCGCAAGTTCTCCATCATGCACTACAGCAAGCCAACAGAGCGTTTTGCATGGTCCTTCGGAGGTTACTATATCGGCGGTGACGGTTTCTTCAAGAATGACTTTACCAACAACAAGGTCGACGACACCTCCATGGGTGGTATCCGTTTTCGTGCCATGTACGAGACGCGTCGTCAGTGGATGCTCGACCTCTCCCTGAACTACGAGATCTGCAACGAGGGTGCCTACCCTTATTACTATGTAGGTCGTCAGGGCGGACAACCCGAGGATAAGGCTGACCAGCTCTATCGCATCAACAATAATCTGCGTGGCCTCTACGACCGCGACAACCTGCGCACCTCGTTCAGTGTCCGCAAGGATTTCGATGCTCTTGAGTTCCGCTCCATCACCTCTTTCCAGATGTTGCGTGACAGCATGCAGATGGATCAGGACCTTCTCTCGGACGATATCTATAAACTGACCCAGATACAGCGTAACAAGACCATCACCCAGGACTTCCTGCTGAAGTCTCGCCGTCCAGGACGCTGGCAATGGATCACTGGTGTCACAGGGTCCTTCCTCCATAGTAGCATCAAGGCTCCTGTCGACTTCCGTCAGGATGGTGTTGCCATGCTCAATCAGATGGTCAACCAGATGGCTGGTGTCAATATGCCCCCCGTGCAGTCTGGCCCCATGTCCATGACGTTCAACTTCGACGATCAGATTCAGGGCAACGAACTCACTTTCCAAGGCAAGTACACCACCAACGCCCTCTCAGCAGGACTCTTCCACCAGAGCACTCTTCACGACCTCTTCGGTCTGCGTGGTCTCAGTCTCACGGCTGGCTTACGCTTCAATGCCGATGTGCAGAACCTGCGCTATGCCTCATGGTATGACTTCACCCACACCTATCAGCTCTCGGGGCATCTCACCATGCCCACCATGGAGCGCGACGTCACTATGGTACCTGCCCAGGACTTTCACATCGTCAATGGTTTCTACAGCAGCAATTATGATGCCGCTACCACACAAGGCATCGTGGCACAGGACCCCGTCAGCGACACCCACTTCGAGTGGATGCCCCGTTTAGCCCTCCAATATCAGATGGAGAGTCTGGGCAATGTCTATGCCACCGTCAGTCGTGGTTATCGTTCGGGTGGTTATAACGTGCAGAATATCAGCGAGGCTATGCGTACCCTCATGACCCGCGACATGATGACCAATGTCCGTGACGCCACCCTTCCCGTGATGGAGGCACAACCCATGGTTCCCCAGGACACCAAGGACAAGGTCTCTGCTATTCTTAATGGCATGGCCAGTACCCAACTCCCTGATGTAGCACAGAGTTGCACCTACAACCCCGAGTACGTATGGAACTATGAGGTGGGTACTCATCTCAACCTCCTCGAGGGCAGACTCTTCCTTGATGCCAGTGCCTTCCTCAGCGACATCAGCGACCTCCAACTCTCGCAGATGAGCGAGACAGGACTGGGTCGTATCATGGTCAATGCCGGCAAGGCACGCTCTGCAGGTATGGAACTGATGCTCAAGGCTCGTCCTATCCAGGACCTTTTGGTGCAAGCCAACTATGGTTATACCCATGCTACCTTCCGTGACTATGCCGACTATGATGCCACCACCAAGACAACCGTTGACTGCAAGGGCAATTACGTTCCTTTCATGCCCCAGCACACCGTCAATGTCGACCTTGCCTACACCATCCGTTTTGGCCAGAACCGTCCAGCCTACAGCTACACCCGAGACAATTTCATCGTCCGCTCCCTCACCTTTGGTGCCACCTATAGTGGTGCAGGACGTATCTACTGGACCGAACAGAACGATGCCAGCCAAGACTATTATTCCATGCTTGGAGCACGTGCCATCCTCGACATCCACCCTCTCACCATCAGTCTTTGGGGTCGCAATCTCACCAACAGCAGTCACAACACCTTCTGGTTCGTTAGTTCCAATCGTGCCTACGAGCAGCATGTCAAGCCCATTCAGGTGGGCATAGATGCCAAGTTCAGTTTCTGATCTTGACCGTTCTGCCCCCCCTAAACTGCCTTCGGCATAGTTCAAAATGGTAACACAATTCTTTACATTTTCCATTTTTAACGATACGGAGGCATTACGGAAGCATTACGGAGGCATTGTAGACCCTCAAGTATTAAAAATATTTTGACACATTCCTTCCGTAGTCACTCGTCATCACATACGACTGCGTGAATCCTGACCTGCTCCTGTACCTTTATACTTGCTCTTGGTGGCATTAAAACGGTAGTGAGCAGAGAGGGAAATGCGCTGGAAATCATAGATGTCACGCTGTTGACCGAGAATATGGGACTGCTGCATCTGGTAGTTGCCAAGGTCTATCACAACATTGTGGTATGCGGTGTGGAAGATGTCACCACAGGAGAGGCGAAGTGAGAGAGCATCATTCTTGAGGAAGGACTTCTGAACAGCAAAGGTGAGATTCCAGAACCAGTTGGTCAGTTCGGCATTGCCATAATGTGCTGAGGAAAGGAGTTCGGAATTAAGTCCGAGATTGACGGGCGAACCTTTGCGCACAGGGATGCGGAAAGTATTGTTGGTGTTGAAGACGAACATGGGTTTGTTGTAGTCAACACGACGGTAACCTGTTGACGCACGTGGATCAGGGAGATCTAGACTGAGCCACTGCTTCTGAAGACCAACTGTATAGTTGATTTGCCAAAGACCTATGGTAGGCGAGGCGTTGAGGTAGGTACTGAAGCGATGAATGGGCTTGTCAAGGTTCACCCAACTGATGAGCGCCGTACCGTTGTCGTCATAGGGATAGCTCCAGTCATAGAGACCATTCTGCTGCAGGGAATAGAAGGTGGACAGATTGAGCCAGTTCCAGTGCAGATTGAGGTTGACATCATGACGAACCTCACTCTTCAGCGTAGGATCACCGGTAGAGAGGGTAAAACGATTGTTGTACTCGATATTGGTACGTAGGATGCGGTAGTCGGGACGGCGCGTCTTTGTGGTGTACCCTAGGGAAGCCTGTACCTGTCCCAGCTCAGTACTAAAACTGAGGAAGGGCAAGAGGTTGTCTGGATTACGGTTGAGGTTGAGTGTGGGGTTGTAGGCGTTCTCATAAGAAAAATCCACATGCTCATAGCGAAGACCTAAGCTCAGCATGCCTGCCTTGGGAATCATCGTGCCATATTCGGCAAAGAGGGCATAGGTATTCTCACGGACGGACGACTTATCGTTGGCAATGCTTTCCTCTGTGATATCATAGAGGTTCTTGCGTTTGGTGAAGACCAATTCTGTACCAGCCTGCAGTTTGCCTGCTCCAATGGGGTAAGAGAGGAGAAGTTTGGTGGCCAGCAGACGATTACGCGCATCACTATTTGTAACGACATGCTTGATGGCCGAGGCACTATTGACCTGCGAAGCAGCCTCGGAAAGTTCGATGGTACGGGCATTTCCCGTCTCGCTGGTAGTGTAGAAATCAGCATTCCAGTCCACCCCCAGACGACCATGCTCACCATTGTAATAGAGGTTGTCCAACCAAGAATTCACCCCATCAGCATCCGTATGGGTCTCAGCGTAGAGATGATCCTCCTTGACACCATTACGTAGGATGTCCTCGTCCATCTTGAACCCCGTATCCCCCTTGAGATTGTCGGCACGTTCCACTTTGAATCCTATAAAACGAGTGTCTGACAACTGATAGTTGATGCCGAAATTATACCTAATGGTGTTGTATTGCTGATCCATGTGTGTGGTACCTGTCTGTGCAAAATTGGTGCTTCCAAAGGTCTGCTGAGTGACATCCGTATCGTAGTGTCCAAGGTAGCAGTCATCAAAGGTAAAACCTCCAAAAACGTCCATTTCATCGCGTCTATAGTTCAGATTGACCGTTGTACCAAGAGTATTATTGGGGCACGAAGGAGCCAGTTCATCCTTGAAGTCGGCACTTATGCCCAAACCTTCTCCCGAACGGCGAACTGTACGAATGCGCACCACAGCATTGACCTCTGCGCCATACTGCGAACCTGGGGTGGTGATGACCTCCACATCCTTGACATCATGACTTGAGAGGCGTTGTAATTCGGAGAGATCATACACACGGCGGCCGTTGATATAATAAACTGGTGTGCCCTTTCCGATGACCTGCAACTGTCCTTGAAGACGTACAATACCAGGAACACGCAGGAGTACGTCCTCGGCTGTGCCCACGGTAGAGACAGAGGTACCCACGACGCGTGTGAGCATGTTGCCATCCTTCATCCTGGTCTTGGCGGGAATCTTCACCTTAATCTCCTTAAGCATATAGGAATTGAACATTGAATCCTGCTCTGCCGTCTGTGCGCTGCATGTCAGGGACGCGAGAATAAACAATAAGATAAGAGTAAGTACAGTCATAGTGCTATAATTTTTTAATGATTGTTTGCTTGTTGACAATGCAAAGGTATTATCAATAGAAATAATGTGCAATAGAAGGGATAGACGGCAGGGCAAAATGGGATTAATAGCGATGAAATGGGACGAAATGAAGGTTTTTGGGACGTATGGTAAGAAAAAATGTATGACGGTTGCTTGTTTTTGATTATCTTTGCAACCGAAAAAACGAACAGGAAGAACAAAGATTATGGAAAAGATTTGGCAGATAATGACGTATTCGGCAAAGTGCTGCGTTTGGGTGCTGTTGATCCTGGCACTCATTCAACCCTTTGGCATAGACAAGATGCAGGAAGGCAGACTGGTGTTCATCCTCGTAGAGACGCTGCTATGCTTCCTGTCTATTTGCATCTCTGACACGATTGCCACCCTCATTTCAGGGGAGATGAAGGAAGAATGCGCCACCCTAATGTCGTTTGCAAAACACATTGCCATAGGCAACCTTATCAACATCCCATTGCTTGGGGCACTCCTGCTTACGTATAATTCGTGGAATGACACGGGTAGCCTCTCCACCTATTGGTTCTGGGGAGGAACCTTCACACTGCACCCACTTTTCGAGATGAGTTCGTATGTGGCATTCCTCTCGTTTTTCCTCGTCGCTGGTCAGTATCTCAACTTCAGAAACACCACGCTGAAACGCGAACTCAACGAGATAAAGGCCATCAACCACATGCTTGAACTACGCCAGGAACGTCTGGAGAATGAGGAGGATGACCAGACAAAACCCAATACTGAGGAAAACGCAGAAAACATGATAACCATCACCGGACAGGGACAAGATGCCACTCTGACCGTCAGTTCCACAAAGATCATCTATGTGGAATCTATGGCCAACTATGCAGACATTTGCTATATCGATGACAACGAAATCATTCACAAAACCCTACGCATCACCTTGAAACAGATGCGTGAAACGTTGGAGTGTATAGACTGCATCGCCCAATGTCACCGTGCCTTCCTGGTGAACATCAATTTCGTAGTGAGTATGACAAGCCGCAATCCAGGCTATCAACTGCAACTCTTCGGCATGGACAAACAGATTCCTGTATCAAGAGCTAATACAGATATCATAAAGGCCAAACTGGTAGTTTGACCCAAAATCCAAACGGATCTAATACAAAAATACGGTCGGGAACAGCCGAGGGAAGTTATTCCAACTGTTTCCGACCGTATTGGTCATGTGATGTCTGAGATAATCCTAGGTGTTCCTTTATTCCTAGGACTCTTCTAGGTTATTCTATGTCTTCCTAGGACCTCCTAGGTTTTCCTAGGCGATCCTAGAACATTCCTATGTTCTCCTAGGTTACTCTGCGCTTTCTGGCTCAACCTCGGCGGCTTGCTTCTTGCCGAGATACTCGGGAAGCGACATACCTGCCTGATCGAAGAGTTCGTTGAGGGGAGGAACGCTCTTCATGAGTCCTGATAGGAAATTGGCAGTCGAACCCTTGCCATCAGCATTGCCACCATTGTCCCAAACGGTAACCTTGTCGATATTGATGCCCTTGATAGCCTCGACCTGAGTCTTGACCAGCTCAGGCAACTTCTCGAGCAACAACAGGGTGTAAGCCTTATTAGGATCACCACCAGCAGCCTGGATCATCTTGTCATAACCATCAGCCTGCTTGGTCAGTACCTCATAAAGACCCTTTGCTTCAGCCTCCATCTTGGCGAAGATGGCATCAGCCTCACCCTTGGCATTGACACGCTTCTGCTCAGCTTCTGCCTCAGCGGCAATCACAAGACGCTTCTTCTCAATCTCCTGAGATACCAGTACGTTGGCCGTCTGGGTACTGCGCTCACGGTCAGCACGTGCAACCTCGGCTTTCTGTTCAGCAGCATAAGCTTCCTCAAGTGCTTGTGCCTGTGCCACCTTCTCGGCAGCAGTTGCCTTACGCTGTGCCTCAGCCTCACGCTCACGACGATTGGCATCACTATTGGCAATGGCAATCTTAGCCTCGTTCTCACCGGCAACAGCCTGAGCATTTGCCTCTGCCGTACGGATACGAGTCTCACGGACAGCCTCAGCCTTACCGATCTCTCCGACCTTCTCCTGCTCAGCCACACGCACCTTGGCCTCATTGATAGCCTTGGCAGCAGCCTCCTGACCGAGTGCCTCGATATAGCCACTCTCGTCCTTGATATCGGTCACATTCACGTTGATGAGCTTCAGACCGATCTTCTTCAGCTCTACCTCGACATTGGCAGTGATAGCCTCCAGGAACTTGTCACGATCGCTGTTCAACTCCTCAATACTCATGGTAGCAATAACCAGACGAAGCTGACCGAAAAGGATGTCTCGTGCCATCTCCTGAATCTGATTGGCAGACTGACCCAGAAGGCGCTCTGCAGCAGCAGTCATATATTCCGGATCGGTGCTGATACCTACGGTGAAACGGCAGGGAACATCAACACGGATATTCTGACGGCTCAGTGCGTTGGTCAGGTTGGCATCAATACCAATGGGGGTCAGACTCATGTAAGCATAGTCCTGAATGACGGGCCACACAAAAGCACCACCACCGTGTACACAGTTGGCAGACTTCTTGGCACCACTGCCACTACCGTAGATAACCAGGATCTTGTCGGCAGGACACTTACGATAACGATTGGCCAAAAAGGCCACAATGGCAACCACCAAAACGGCGCCAACGACAATAAGGGTTAGTGGATCTTCTAACATAGTTTTAT
>DCIS01000004.1 GCA_002317475.1 Prevotellaceae bacterium UBA1720
GTAGTGCCCAATTGGCAAAAGGAACTGGCACGCTTTGCACCTACATTGGCATGCAGTATTCTGAACGAGGCTGAGGATCGTGAGGCCCTGATACGCGAGGCTCGTGAGGGACAGGTTGTGCTCTCCACCTATGGACTTTTGGTTACACAGCAGGAAACCTTAGTTGAGAAACAGTGGTCTACCATCTGTTTGGACGAAGCGCACACCATCAAGAATCGCGACACGAAAACCTCTGCTGTCTGCATGAAATTACAGTCACAGCACCGTATTATTCTCACTGGTACACCTATCCAGAACCATCTGGGTGAACTGTGGAATCTCTTCCAGTTCATCAACCCTGGTTTGTTGGGCTCATACGAGAATTTCAGCAAGAAGTTTATTGTACCTATTGAGGGCAATGGTGACGGAGATCGTCGTCAGCAGTTGAAGCGTATCATTGCTCCTTTCATGCTTCGACGCACCAAGCAAGAGGTTGTTGAGGAATTGCCAGATAAGCAGGATATCACTATCAGTGTTGAACTCTCGAAGGAGGAGATGGGTGTCTATGAGGTACTGCGTCGCAAGGCTCAGAAGGAGTTGGAGGAGATTCAGTTACAAGGCAGCAACCTGAATGTCAATGCTTTGGCAGAGATTACGAAGTTGCGAATGTGTGCTTGTTCGGTAAGCCTGGCCGAGAAGAGTTGGCCTGGCATGTCCTCCAAGATTGAGAGTTTCCTGGATTTGGCACAGGAACTGGCCGAAGGAGGTAATCGAGCCTTGGTGTTCAGTCAGTTTACCTCGTTCCTCGACCAGGTAAAGGATGCCCTTGATAAATCGCCCAACCACAAGAATATCAAGTATTTCTACTTAGATGGAAGTACTCCTATGCGCCAACGTAGCAAGATGGTAGAGGCCTTCCAGAAGGGTGAATGCCAGTTGTTCCTCATCAGCTTGAAGGCTGGTGGATTGGGACTCAACCTTACCGGTGCCAACTATGTCATACATCTCGATCCTTGGTGGAATCCCGCTATCGAGCAGCAGGCAACAGACCGTGCTCACCGTATTGGACAGCAGCAGAAGGTTACCGTCTACCACCTTGTCAGTCAGCACACTATCGAGGAGAAAATCCTCCGTTTGCATGAGACCAAGCGTAATCTGGCAGAGTCCCTGCTCGAGGGTAGTAACCAGAGTCACAAGATTACCGTCGACCAGCTCCTTGGTCTTATTACCCAATAACCTCATAACCTCAGTCCTATGACTTTCCAACCCATACCTTGCCATGAATCGCTGCAGCCTTTCATTCGCAACTACTGGTTGCTTACCTCTCGCTGCGTAGGACAAGGATATCAGCGTATCTTTTCCAATGGAGCTACCAGCCTGCACTTTTATCTCTCCCAGTCAGTTCGATTGGACAGTGGGGAGCGTCTCTTCCGAACAGCCCTCAATCGCCATGACCTGACATGCATGGAGATACACTGTGAGGAGGGTGATTTTAATGTGTTGGGTGTGGAGTTCGTGCCTTTCTGTTCCCGCCTGTTCTTTGAGACAAAGGATGACGAGAAGCATCACCTCACTCCTCAGGATATTGGCGAACAAGATTTTATCACGTTGGAAGAGCAGATACACAGTGCAAAGAATATAGACGAGCAGAGGCAGCTGCTGGATGACTTTTTCTGTCAACGCCTTACCCAAATACCCATCAACGAGGTCAATATGGAGCGCCTTGAAGGAGTATTTGACGGCATTGTGCCATCTCATGGCGGAGTTTCCCATTCGAACACTGATTTTGAAAGCCTCTCAACCTCTGATCTGGCCGAGACGGCTTGTCTCAGTCCCAAACAGTTCACGCGTGTCTTCTCGCAGTACGTGGGCATGAATCCCAAGTCTTACCTACGTTTGCTGCGCTTTCACAAAGCTTTGCAGGAGTTGCATAGTTCATCCTCCCATGAGTTGCTCACCGAGGTGGCTTGGCGCTGTGGTTATTATGACTTGGCCCACATGACTAATGACTTTCGCCAACTCTGTGGTCATACTCCAAGCGAGATTCAGGAGATAGGTATGAAACTCACTGAAACTTTCGGTGCAGACTTTAGTGGAAAGATGAAGAAGAAGATACTGATGGAGAATCTGGAATAGGTGTCTGTTTTTTCCAAATGCGAAAATAGAAATTGTTGTAATTTTGCACATCCAATAATAGCGAACAAATGAAAAAGATCATACTATACATGTGTGCCCTCTTGTGTGGTACCATGCTGCAAGCACAGAATCTGAGCCAGTATAAGACGTTGAGTGACAGTGCGTTCCTGTCAAACGAACTTTACCAGAAAGGTAATCGATATCAGCGTGATGCCATGCTTTTCGTAGATATGCTCACCGATACACATCCTTTCTATCATAAGAAGGAGCGTCGCGATTCGCTCCTTCAGAAGCAAGAAGCCTTGATGAAAGCATGTGCTACCTGTACCTCTGATTCGGCCTTCACAGCGCTGCTCTATGGTGTTTTAGGCAAATTGCGCGACAAGCATACCGACCTGATTGACACCATTACCTATGCCTTGATGAAAAGTGGCAAGATGAAGAAGAAAGACGGGGTGCAGATTACCTTGGGCGAGAAGGGACAGGTGATGGCTTATGGAGGTGATCTCTTTCATTATCAGCTCTTTCCCGAACACTCTATCTGCTATCTTCAGTTCAACCAGTGCGCAGATGCCCGCACGCAGAAGAAAGAATCTCTGCCTCGTTGGGATACGATGATCGAAGAGATGTTCCAGAAAATGCAGACGGAGCATATCAATACCCTTGTGGTGGATGCCCAGTACAATAATGGGGGCAGCAGCATGCTCTGCGACGAACTGCTCATCCATCTCTGTCCCTTGAATGAGATGAAGACTTTCGAGTCGTATCTGCGTTTCTCCAACCTTATGGGCCTCTACAACCCACGCATAGCTGTGGCTAAGCAGAGCTGGGATGCAGATGGTCATCACGACGAACTCTATCCCATCCCTTCCAATCGGGGCATTCCAGAGGGGTTTGTCCAGCCCCAACTTTTCAAAGGCATAGTGCTTTTCATCCAGAGTACTAAGACCTATAGCAGCGCAGGTATGCTGATGACCTTGGCACGCGATAATCATCTGGGTATCATCCTTGGCGAAACGTCTACCTTCGGCCCTTCTCACTATGGTGAAATTCTGCCCTACATCCTTCCCAACACTGGTGTTTTTGGCAGTATCAGTAGCAAGTACTTTGCTCGTCCTGACAAAGCTCATGTTGATGACGACACCCTTGAACCAGATGCACCCCTCGACCTTCGCGATAAGGAGGCTGCATGGAAATATATAGTAGATACTTATGGTGTAAAGACTGCTTCATCATCTTTGCCAGAACAATAGTAGTAAGTCAGTCTATATACAGTCTATAATGTGCCCTACTGCATTCTATGTATTTCCGCGAGGAATCCGCGATGGTTCCGCGAAGGATCCGCGATGCTATTAGGGAACCAATACGGACAGCATTGGGACCTCATTAGGTTATTTCTTTGAAGTACTCTAAACAGTTCACCACTCACTTGTAGATACAAAAAATAAGGGAAGCACCGTTGAGATGCTTCCCTATATTAAATAAGGATAACCTTACTAAATTCTTTCGGCTGCTTTGGGATTATACCAAGAAGGTTGCAACCAATGCCAAAATAGCGTAGAACTCGGGAAGAGCTGCGTAGATCATGGTGTTGGTCTGAACATCGTGACCCTGAGCCAGACCCTGGATACCAGCAGCACAGATCTTGCCCTGACGGATAGCAGAGAAGAAGCAAACGAGGCCTACACCGCAACCTACACCAAACCACAGCATGGGATTCTCAGCTACCTTGCCATTGTGCAGCAAGAAGCAAAGGAAACCATAGAGACCCTGAGTAGCGGGAAGAGCTGAAAGAATCATGTAGCCAGATGACTTAGAGCTGTCCTTCTTCAAGGCAGCCTCTGCTGCACTACCTGCGATGGTGGTACCATAGCAACTACCAATACCTGCGAGGGCCAGCATCAAGCCAAGGCCCACATAACCTAAAATTGTAACGTCCATAATTGTTTTTGTTTAGCCCCTCTCCCCGGCCCTCCCCCAAATGGGAGGGGGCATTACGGATAGAGGGTTGATTAATATTTAATTTATTTTTATTCTTTATTGAATTATGTTTCCCATTCTACTCCCTCCCCCACGGGGGAGGTGGCCTAAGGCCGGAGAGGGGCTACTCCTTTGTTACCTCAAAAGGTCTGTACTCAATACCCTTGCCTTCGTAGCCTGCATTCTTGAAGTACTCCACAAACGACAGACGAAGGGGATGTACGAATGCAGAAAGACAACTCATGGCAATGTTGAGCGTATGACCGATGAGGATGATAACTACGAAACCGATGATCATAATACCTGCGCTGGACAGATCATCACCCACGAGCATGAAGGCGAGGTTGTTGAAGGTTGCACCCAGCATACCACCTGCCAAACCAAGGGCATAGAGACGGATATACGAGAGGATGTCACCCATCAGACCTGAAGCCATGTTGTAGGTGTCATAGAGACCAGCCAGAATGTTGATGACGGGGTTGCGGTGAATATTGTTGAGTAGGTAGATACCCACTGCTGCCACACCTAAAACGCTGTAAAGAGCGGGCATCATGAGATCCTGAGGAATAACCTCGCAATAGGTCAATGCTGCCACTGTGGCCGAACCAACTACTGCCAACCACCAGCCCCAGGTACCCAGGCATTCCTTGAAGCCACGCTGCATGGTGACGTTGATGGCATTTACGGTCATAGCCAGTGAGATATGAACCACACCGACTAGCAGCGAAGCTACCATCTGGATATCGTAGGTGGTACCGGGGAACTTGCCCACCAGCATACAACTCTTCACGCTCTCAGGCACCCAGCTCTGTTCGTACAGGCTGACACCAAAGGCTGTGCCAAGGATCGTACCAATAAATATACACGCGATACCGAGTACTAATACCAGTTTGAAGTTGATGCCGAACAGCACCTTGCCAATCTTACCACCCGACTTGATATCAGCCAAGCTGAGCAGTACGAGAATGATACCGTAGCCAGCATCAGCAATACAGATAGCGAAGAAGAGGGTGAAGAAGATAGAAAGGATAGCTGTGGGGTCAACATCCGTTGCACTGGGCAGACCATACATACGGGTAAGAGACTCGAAAAGGGTCACCAACTTGTTGTTGATGAGCTTCACTGGAGCCTTATCTTCGCGAGTGGCCTCACGGTGACTGTACCATACACCCTGATTGTCCAGCATCTTGTTGAGCGACTCAACCTTATCATCGGGGCAGAAACCCTCCAACAGACAGATATGCTGATC
>DCIS01000033.1:0-8251 GCA_002317475.1 Prevotellaceae bacterium UBA1720
TATAGGCACTAGGCTGCCTACTCTCACACGCAGTGGGGCTTTTGGCGACGGCCAAAATGCAGAAGGTAGCCGCCGTTTTTCATTGAAGAGAGCTCAAGATTATATGTCTTGGGCTCTTTTTTTGTTCATACACGCGTATTGTTCTTTATTTTGTGATTTCTTCTTATACGTACTTCCCCCCTTTGTGATTCCGTAATACCTTCGCAGATGCATCGCGGATCCTTCGCGGAACCCACGCGGAAACGCCTTGCATGTAGTAGGATACTATATATGCTGATATATGGCAGGTCGTAGGTTACAGAAGAGATTTGGTAAATATGATGGGAGGGATAGTCTTACCTTTGTACATTACTAATTCCATTGTTTTTAGTTTGTTTTTTTAAGTAACCCTTCACCTTGATGTTTTTTATGTCTATTGTAATGACAATCAATGTGTTATAATAGGGTGAAAGGTTGGTGAAAGGTTACCTAACCCTTCACCAACCCTTCACCAGGTTTAAGCTGCTGAATTACAACAAAATGAATTGGAAGGTGAAGGGTTCATGTGAAATATAAACTTTTTTGTCGAATAGCGAAAGGTATGTTTATAACCTGTTTCTACTCTTTGAAATACTTCTTGAGTCCTTTTGGGGTTAATGAAATCATTAAGTTCTCATTGGCTTTTATTTCGTCCTCTTCTGATAGATCGTGTAGAATTATCCCCGCAAGTTTTCTGTCTATTTCCATGTAGTCCAGATGAAAAGGAATAACTTCACCTTTCTCATGGATTTGGTTTAGCAGATTGTTTTTTACCTTGTTATATTCCTCTTCTGTGTATTCGTGTGGTGTTTTGTTTAGACATACATCACACTGTCCACAATCATCTTTGACTTCCTCATTGAAATACTCCAACAATGTCTTGTTTCTGCATGTTTCATCCTTCTCTAAGAAATCGATGACTGCGTTGATTCGTGTTGTGTATTGTTCTTTGCGTTTTTCGTATACCTCATAAGGAATATGTAACCTGTCCTTGTCAATTCGTTCTGTTGTAAAACTGACATGTGGGATGCTTTTCTTTGGGATGTAATGAAGGATTCTTTTTTTATTCATCTCCTTCAGTTTGTTGTAGACTTCAAGTGACGTCAGTCCGCTTTGATGCGCAATCAAAGCCTCATCTATATATGCGTAGTCGATGAATAGGCCAGTGTAGAGTCGTAACATTGTACGGATTATTACGTCGCTCTCCTTGTCCTGTTCGTTCAGTAGGTATAGTTCTTCCCTTTTTAACGTGAATAACACCCTGCTTGCCCCTTCGTCAGCATCTGTGTATTCAACATACCCACATTTCATAAGGATATTGAGTGCGCTATGAACTTGTACTGGATAATGTCGGAAATTATAGCAAAAGTCACCGATGTTGAACTCTTTTCTGACTCCCTTGCCGAAACCTAATGCTATTTGGTAGTAGAAGCAGATGTGTTCGTATACTGTTCTGATAAAGTCTTTGTCCGGATATGACTCAGCAATTCGTTTCTTTAGTTGTGTCTTGTCTCGTTCGCTGTAGAACAATATTGCCTTTGCAGGCAAACCGTCTCGTCCACCTCTTCCGGCTTCCTGGTAGTATGCTTCGAGGGAGTCTGGTAGTTCCATGTGAATGACCAGACGCACATCAGGCTTGTCAATACCCATTCCAAAAGCATTGGTTGCTACCATGATACGAATTTCATCCTCTTGCCAACGCTTCTGCCTTTCACTTTTTTCAATGTCACTCAGTCCCGCATGGTAATATGTGGCATAGAACCCATTTTGCTTCAGGTATTCGCATAGGTCCTTGCAGTTCTTTCGACTTCGTGTATAGATGATGGTAGAACCTGTGGTGGTTTTCAAGAGTCTGTACAACGCTTCCGTCTTGATGTAATCCTCCTGTATGATATAACTGAGATTGGGACGTTCGAAACTCATGCGAAATACGCATTCGTTCTTGAATTCCAGTTGCATTTGGATGTCCTTCACTACATCTTTCGTTGCGGTAGCGGTGAGGGCGAGTACGGGAATGTTGGGCAGAAGTTTTCTGATTTTCTTGATCTCAAGGTAACTTGGGCGGAAGTCATATCCCCATTGTGAGATACAATGAGCCTCATCCACACAAATGTAATTGACATTCATGTGGTGGAGTTTCTGCTGGAATAGTTCTGATTGCAGTCTTTCCGGAGAGATGTAGAGGAATTTGTAGGCACCATACACTGCGTTGTCCAGGGTAGTCACAATTTGCTCGTGTGACATGCCTATGTGCAAGGATGCTGCTCGTATTCCTCTTTGGCGCAGATGAACGACCTGGTCCTTCATCAAGGCAATGAGTGGGGTAATGACTATGCATATACCTTCCTTTGCCATTGCTGGCACTTGGAAGGTAATGCTTTTGCCTCCACCTGTTGGCATAAGTCCTAAGGTGTCATGACCAGCTCCAATACTTTCAATAATCTGACGCTGGATACCACGGAAATCGTTGTATCCCCAATATTGACGAAGTATTTGTAGGTAAGCGTCTTGCATTTTTATACCTCACACTGGTCAGTTGGGCGTATGTCTTCTATTTGAAGTTGAACTTCCCCGTGCTTGTGTGTATTTTCCTCCACAGTATATGCGATGTCAAATGAACACTTGCTCTTGATAAACCGTGCCTGGGAACTCTGTCCAAATGCAATGCCATTGACAACATTGTTGCTCTTGTTGTCCACCAATTCCAATTTGATGTGCTCTTGTTCCCGACCTACAACTTTGCTTGTTCCATAGTCGTAGACCTGAAGTGAACAGAACATCGGTTTTGGATTATCCGGACCAAATGGGGCAAAACGCTTCAAGTCGTTATAGAACTTTCTATTGATGTCCTTAAAGTCCAGTTCCGCCTCAATTTCAAGTTTTGCATCCGTCTGTTCGTCAGAGATATGTTTCTCTACATACTCCTCAAAACGTCTTTTAAACTCCGGAATGTGCTCAACTTTGATGGATAGGCCTGCTGCATAGGTGTGACCACCGAAATTTTCGAGAATGTCCCTGCAACTATCAATTGCGCTGTAAATGTCAAACCCGTTAACTGAACGAGCTGAACCTGTTGCGATATCGTCTGTGCGCGTCAAAACGACGGAAGGGCGGTAATAGATTTCGGTGAGGCGGGACGCCACAATGCCAATCAACCCTTTATGCCATTCCTCGTTGTAGATAACGATGCTGCGCTTCTCGTCTTGATGGGCGATGCGTGCAACGATGTTGTTGGCCTGCTCTGTCATGCTCTTGTCAAGGTCCTTGCGTTGCTCGTTGAATGAGTTGATCACTACAGCCTGGCGTTGTGCTGCACGGTGATTCTTCTCTACCAGCAATGCAACGGACTCTTTTCCGTTCTGCATACGACCTGAAGCATTGATGCGAGGACCGATCTTGAAGATGATGTCGTTCATCGTGATTTCTTTGCCCGTGAGACCGCAAATCTCCAGCAGGGCTTTGATGCCGACACTGGGGTTATTGTTTAGTTGACGAAGACCATGGTGGGCGAGAATGCGGTTCTCTCCCAGGATGGGCACAATATCTGAGGCAATGCTAATGGCACAAAGGTCCAATAAAGGTATGAGTTGACAAAACTCAATTCCATTGTCGAGGGCAAATGCCTGCATGAATTTGAAACCCACGCCGCATCCTGAGAGGTCCTTGTATGGGTAAGTGGCGTCCTCTCTCTTTGCATTCAAAATTGCAACGGCAGGTGGCAACTCGTTGTCAGGCACGTGATGGTCGCAGATGATAAAATCAATGCCGAGTTCTTTTGCGTAGGCAATCTCCTCTGTAGCTTTGATTCCACAATCCAGAACGATTACCAGTTTTACTCCCGTTTCGTAGGCGAAGTCAACTCCCTTGTGCGAAACACCGTATCCCTCCTCATTACGATCGGGAATATAGTAATCGATGTTGGAGTAGTACTGCTGGATAAACTTGTAGACCAGTGCTACGGCAGTACATCCGTCGACGTCGTAGTCACCATACACCAGGATACGTTCTTTACGTCCTAATGCCTGGTTCAGACGGTCAACGGCTTTCTTCATGTCCTTAAACAGGAAGGGGTCCAGTAATTCGTTTAGTTGGGGGCGAAAGAAACCACGTGCCTGCGAAACGGTCTCAATGCCTCGATGCTGGAGCAGTAGTCCCAGAGTGGGATTGATGCCCAGTTCGTGAGCAAGGGCTTTTGCCTTCTCTCCCTGCTCATCCGTTGGAGGTTGATAGTTCCATTTGTGGTTCATTCTATATATTCTTTTGTTTTATCGATAGTTGGAAGCGATAAGTGTCTGTATAGTAACTTGTTACTATGTAAAACTGCGATGCTTATTTTCGCATAGGTACACAATACCGCATAATATTGCGTAAAGTTACAAAAAAAAATGCAAATTGCGGTAAATTTGGCCACAATTTGCACTTTTTTAACAAAGAACAGATGCTTCTATTCTAGCATTTGCTCCTAAGTGTCAAACGATTAGATACCCAATTTCTTGCGAATGTCCTTGGGAACGGCATTCTTGTTGATGACGATGTTCATGGTCTTGTATGCCACGAAAGGCTTGCTTACGTACCAGAAACCCTTGTAGGGACCGTAGTTACCCCATGAGTTCTTCATCATGAAGTATTCCTTGCCGTTCTGGTCCTTTGCCAGACCATAAATCTGCATACCATGATCGTCAGTAGTGGTCCAGTTGTCATAACCTTCCTGACGCATCTCCTGGGTGATGGTCTTCTCGCCTGCACCATCATTCTCTGAAATCTTGGCACCAGCCTTCTCGCCTATCCAGCGGCTTTGGTCGCTACCTACGCCTGCTGTAGCCTTTACGTCGGGTACAGTAGCCACGCACTGGTTCTTTGAACCACGACGGTTGAAACCGTCCTCGCTGACATCAGCGCCCCATGCGAAGGTCCAACCATTCTTGATGCTCTCCTCCATTACGCGCATGAATTCGTCAAGAGGAAGATTGTAGCTGCTTGCCCAGCGCCAGTTATCCTGAATCTCCAGGATGAAAGACTCGTAGAAAGGCTGGTGTGTGTAGCTGGTAATGCTTACGTAATCGTTAGGATCCAGTTTCAGGTAATCTTTTACGAATGACTGTGGAGTGTAGGTCTTGCCCTTGTACTCAAACTGTGTGGGGCACTCGCCGAAATAGTTGTCTACCATGTTCTGCATGGTCTTCTTCCAAGCGGGGTTGATCTTCTTTGCTTCACTCTTTGAGATGGCTGTTACATAAGCCTCCATAGGAGGGAAGAAGCTGCTGAAGTTGAACAGAGAGTCACCATAGGCAGTTACGGGGTAGGGCATGATACCCTCAGGGATCAAACCGTAGTTCTTCATGCAGAAGATGGCATCGTAGAATGAACCACCCTGACTGAAGCTTGCGTCGCCATGAGTACGGATATTGCGATCAGCACGGTCAACATAGGTCTTGCTTACGAGGAAAGACTCGCAGAGGTCCAGGTCCTCCTTCAGTGAGGGATTCTTCTTGATGGCTTCGCTCTCGAGGAAAGCCAGTGAAGAGTAACTCCAGCAAGTACCAGAGTTGTTCTGGTTCTTGATATTGGTTACGGGGTTTTCAATAACGGTGGTGAAGACAAGTGAGTCGTTCTTTTCTTCAGCCATTGAGCTTGTGGGCATCATGGCAAACGCTGCCAAGGCAACGGGGAGAATTTTCTTCATGTTTTTATTTGTTGATTTGTTTTTTTTTGTTTTGTATGACGCAGTGGACTCAGACCTGTTATTTGTGAGTCTCTGCGTAGTATGCCTCGACCTCGTCGATGTGGTATGGAATACGGTCCTTTCCCAGGAAACGCTGACCTTCCTTTGTGATGAGGATATCATCCTCAATGCGAATGCCGCCAAAGTCCTTGTAGGTCTCAAGGAGGTCAAAGTTGATGAAGTCCTTGTTGTGTCCTCTGCTGCGCCAATCGTCGATGAGGGCGGGGATAAAGTAGATGCCAGGTTCGTCTGTCATTACCCAACCCTCCTGCAAACGACGACCACATCGCAGACAATTGGTTCCGAACTGTTCCAGATTGGGTTGGGTCTCTTCATCAAAACCTACATAAGTCTGTCCCAGTCCTTCCATATCGTGTACATCCATACCCATCATGTGTCCCAGTCCGTGAGGCATGAACATGGCATGAGCTCCGTTGCGTACAGCCTCCTCGGTGTCACCCTTCATCAGACCTAACTCCTTGAGACGATCAGTCATCAGTCGTGCTACACCGAAGTGTACATCCCACCACTTCACGCCAGGTTTAGCTATGCTAAGGGCGTAGTCGTGACACTCCTCAACGATGCTGTATATCTCGCGCTGTCTTTGAGTGAACTTTCCGTTGATAGGGGTGGTGCGTGTATTGTCTGAACAGTAGTTCTCGTTCGTTTCAGCACCAGCGTCGCACAGCATCAGTCTGCCAGCCTCCAAGGGGCGTGGTGAGGGATAGCCATGCATGATCTCGCCATGCATAGACAAGATGCTGGGGAAGCTGGTGATGCAACCTTTGGCACTGGCGATACCACCAATCACACCTGCAATGTACTGCTCTGTCACGCCGGGACGGCAAAGTTGCATGGCTGTGGTGTGCATCTCATATCCAATGGCGCAAGCACGCTCGATTTCTGCGATTTCCTCTGCGCTCTTCACGGCACGCTGATCCACAACGGCTTTGATAAGCTCCACGCTTGCCTCTGCACGTTGCTTCGAAGGGTGAATGCCCAGTAGGTCCATCAACTGGATCTGAATATCATGACGATAGGGTGGGAGGAAGTGGACACGTCGTCCCTGAGCCTTTGCCTTGTCCACCAAAGCCTGGAGTTGTGCCATTGGGGCGCTGTTGGCTACGCCGGTCTGCTCTGCCATATCGGCAACACTGTCCACCTGTCCAAACCATACGATATCCTCGATGTCTATGTCGTTGCCGATGAGGTATTCCTTGTTCTCGTCAGCATCAATGACGCCAACCAGTCCCTCACGGTGAAGGCCGAAGTAATACAAGAAGCAACTATCCTGACGAAAACGATATACATTTGCGGGATAGTTCATGGGCGAATCGTTGTTGCCCATGATGATTATCAAGCCGCTTCCAATGCGTTTGCGCAGCACTTCGCGACGCTCTACATAAGTCTGTTTGCTGAATAACATGGTCTATTTTGGTTATATTTGTGAATATTTCGTGCAAATTTACTAAAAATTCTTTGAAAGTATGTATCTTTGTGCTGAAAATGTCGCTTTGCGCGTAGTTAAATCTTGTCAACACCACGAAACGAAATGGAGATTCGCTGGACAGAAAAGATGGGACAAGTCAAATTTGTGCTTGTTGTCATGGCTGTTGTTATTGCCGTGACCTCACTTGTTGTATCCCATTATCTGGTGCGTGACCTCTCTATCCAGGAACGAACGAATATGGAGGTGTGGGCAGAGGCAATGCGCAGTTACAACAATGCTGATGAGAATGCTGACCTGGGACTGGTGCTCCGTGTGATGGAGGGTAACAATAATATCCCCGTTGTGGTGTTGGATTCTGATGATGACGTTCTGACTTTCAGGAATTTGAAGCTTGATGCCCATAATGCCCAAGACAGCCTCTTGGAGGTGAAAAGACGAGGTGAAAGTATGCGAGCTCAAGGCCATACTATCCGTATTGGGCTGACCAGCGATGATGGTTCGCCTGATGATTACCTCCTGGTTTGCTATGATGAAAGTCTGCTTATTCGTCGTTTGTCATATTATCCCTATGTACAATTAGGTATTGTCCTGATTTTTGTTATGGTGGCTATCTATGCCCTTCTGAGTAGCAAGCGCGCTGAGCAAAACAAGGTCTGGGTGGGATTGTCCAAGGAGACTGCCCATCAACTGGGCACTCCAATCAGTAGTTTGATGGCATGGGTGGAGGTGCTTCGCGAGACCTACCCTGATGACCCCCTGATTCCTGAAATGGGCCAGGATGTCAGCAGATTGCAATTGATTGCAGAGCGTTTTTCGAAGATTGGTTCCTTGCCTGAATGCAAACCCGAGGATCTGAGCGAGATCGTGTCACATGTTGTGGCCTATATCAGCAAGCGAACCAGCAACAAGGTCACTCTTTCCACTCATTTGCCCGAATATCCCCTGATGGTCAATGTCTGTGCACCACTGTTTGAATGGGTGATAGAAAACCTGTGCAAGAATGCCATTGATGCTATGGAGGGTAAGGGTAGCATTGTCCTGTCTGCCAAGGCAGAAGGTAC
>DCIS01000033.1:8409-8892 GCA_002317475.1 Prevotellaceae bacterium UBA1720
AAATCTTCAGAGATAGGACGTGGCACAACGTTCCGAATTGAACTGAAAAAAGGCGAAAATGCCGATGCAAAAGCCTCTTTTGGAGCATAATTTGGCATTTTTTCTATAGGAATTGTATCCTCGTATTATATTTTTTCGTAACTTTGCACGCCAAATGGATAAACTGAACGAATATAAATTAGATTTGAAGGGCATGCAGACGGAGGTCGGAACGTACACCCTGCTTGCCAATGATGACTTTTTTACAGCCGTTCAAGGACCTGAAATACAGCATGGACAGGTCAATGTAGACCTTACCGTGCGAGCCACTTCGGGTGCCTTTGAATTGGATTTCCATCTCGAAGGAAGTGTGCAGGTCATTTGTGACCGATGCCTTGAAGAGATGACGCAACCCATAGAGGCCGACTGCCACCTTAAGGTGAAGCTTGGCGAAGAGTACCTCGATGAGGGAGAAGAACTGATCACAATCCCTGAAAATGACGG
>DCIS01000033.1:8960-9413 GCA_002317475.1 Prevotellaceae bacterium UBA1720
TGATGGGCAGTGCAGTGAGAAGATGCAACAAGCATTATCAAATCACTGGGCAGGCGAGGAAAACCAATCAGAGGAAGACACTACAGCCACAGATCCCCGTTGGGATGAGTTGAAGAAGCTTCTGTGAGAGAAGTGTTGCCGTAAAGGCATAATGAGAATAACAAACAAACAATATAAAACCAATAAAAATTAAACAAAAATGGCACATCCTAAAAGAAGACAGAGTCATACCAGAACTCTGAAGAGAAGAACTCATGACAAGGCTGTAGCTCCCACCCTGGCAGTATGCCCCAACTGTGGCGAGTATTACATCTACCACACCGTTTGCCCCGCTTGCGGTTACTATCGTGGTAAGGTTGCCATCGAGAAGGAAGCTTAATTTGTTAAGCACACATTATAGCCAGAGAGTCAGTGTCTTCCTTTAATGGGAGTAGACTCTCCGGCTTATTTTTT
>DCIS01000033.1:9571-9700 GCA_002317475.1 Prevotellaceae bacterium UBA1720
GTAGGTTGTACGTAGGAAGTAGGCAGTAAAACACATCCGAAACTTGAATAAGGGGTGGTTGCTCAAATTAGGTTGAGAGCAGCTCCTCCTCCCAAATTTCAAACAACAGACCTAAGAAGATTATGGAAA
>DCIS01000184.1 GCA_002317475.1 Prevotellaceae bacterium UBA1720
GCACCAGGATAGGCAGCCTTGATACCATCGAGCAGCGAGTGGGTGTGCTCCTCGGTAGGTGAACCACCGTACTCACCATTCAGCAGACCGGAATTATCAGCATTGGGACCTACAACGGCAATGGTCTTCAGGGACTTTGAGAGGGGCAGGACGCCATTGTTCTTGAGCAGAACCATAGACTCACGAGCAGCCTGAATGGCTGTCTGGTGGTGCTTCTCGCAACTGATGGTCTCAGGACCAATCTTAGACCAGGGCACCATCTCGTCGGGGTCGAACATACCCAACTTGAAACGCTCGCCCAGGGTAATACGCAAGTGAGCATCGAGGTCAGCCTCGCTGATCAGACCCTTCTGCAGCGCCTCTTCGAGTACCATACACACCTTACCACACTCGAGGTCAGTACCGTGCAGAACAGCATCAACAGCAGCAGCCAGAGGTGTCTCGTGTGTACCATGCTGATTCTTGTTGAAGAAGTTGTTGATAGCGTCGCAGTCAGTCAGGACGATACCATCAAAACCCCACTTCTCGCGCAGGATGTTGATGAGCAGACGATCGCTGGCACAGCAAGGCACACCCTCGTAACGGTTGTAGGCACACATCACCTCGCGTACATTACCCTTCTTGACCAAGGCCTTGAAGGCAGGGAGGTAGGTCTCCCAGAGGTCGCGCATAGACACAGAGGCATCAAACTGGTGACGCTTGGGCTCAGGACCACTGTGTACAGCATAGTGCTTGGCACAGGCGTGGGTCTTGAAGTACTTGTCATCATTGCCCTGCATACCGAGAACGGTCTGCACACCAAGGACAGCATTCATATAGGGATCCTCACCACAGGACTCCTGGCCACGTCCCCAACGGGGATCACGGAAGATGTTGACATTGGGACACCAGTAGGTCAGTTCGGGATTACCGGGATAATAGGTCACACCCATAGGCACGTTCCACACATCAGCTGAACGGTTCCAATTGGCACGGGCCTCGTCAGATACCTGCGAGAAGACCTCGTAGACCTGTCCGGGATTGAAGGCCGAAGCCATACCAATAGGCTGAGGATAAACGGTGTAGCCACCCTGACGTACACCATGGCAAGCCTCGTTCCACCAGTTGATTGAGGGAATCTTCAGACGGTCAATGGAGACTGCCTTGTTCATCATAAGTCCCACCTTCTCCTGAGGAGTAAGCAGGGAGATCAGGTTCTCTGTACGCTCCTTCACCGAAAGTTTGGGATTCTGGAAGGGGTACTCATACGTCTGTGCACTGGCTACAGAACTCATTGCTGACATGGCCAAAGCCATCATCGCTGTACGAATCGTTTTTTTCATCGATATAGTTAATTAGGTGAATATACTTCTTATGTCATCGAGAGAGGTTGTCATCGAGAGAGGCTACCTACCCGAATCTCCTTCATCGGGCGAGTGGGATCATCAGAGAAGAGACGGAGGGTGAAATTCTCGTTGCGCTGACTCTGTATCTCGAGTATGCGTTTCTTGCCTTGGGCTATGACCTCGCCACGTTGGATGTTAGCCGACGTACCATCAGGCAGTTGCAAGGCTCGGAGCGTAAGCGGTGCTTGACCATCATTGCTCAGTTCCACCCGTGTGGTGAAGGTCTTTCCCTTCCTTTTGAGGCGTGGATCACTGGGGTAGCTACGCAGTACAGGAACCTCAGCCAAGGTGTCAATCTTCGCCAAGGCTATCATGGAGACCACAATAGGCATCAAGGCTGGCTCGCCATTCACTTGTAAGCGGAGCGTGTCCATCACCCATGCAAAGTACTCAGGATCAGCAGGTGTACGGAAGGTCATCTCAAGTTCAGCCTCCTCACCAGGTTGTAAGGTGTCAGGATATCGCAGGGTGAGTTTGTCACACGAGTGACTGAAACGAAGACTCATGGGTTTATCCGAAGCATTGGCCAGATAGATGATCTTGGACTTCTGCGTGCCTTGATAGACATAGCCGAAAGGCACGGCATTGATGTTGGCATAGAGCGAATGAGCCAGGGCAAAGGGATAACGTTCAGGAATGGAACGGTCAGCAGGCACCACATCGGCAGAGATCTCCAACAGACCAATGGTCTTGTTGTGATAGTCATAGAGTTGTACCTCACGAAAGACCTTACCCATAGCACCCGAGGGGGTGTAACTCACCTCTATCTCACCCTTCTCGCCAGGATGGATTGTCTCCTTGGGATAGGTGACCAGCGTGCATGAACAACTGGGTATGGCAGAGGTGATGAGGAGGTCGGCACTCGTCTTGTTGGTCAGCACAAAGGTATGGCTTACAACACCATCAGCCTCCTGAATCTGACCGAAATCCCACGAATAGGAATCAAACTCAATACCGTCTGCTTTCCCCGCAAGAGAAAAGAGACAGAGGAGAGTCAGGATAAAATATCTGTATATTCGTGCGGTATTTTTCATGATCACATTGCCGGAATGGACAAAACAAGTCCATCATAATGCACAAAATTACAACATTTTTCTTAATAGTTGGGAAGAAAACATAGAAAAGTTGCACCAAAGTTCAAAATAAATGACTAACTTTGCAATATACCTAGAGATCAGAGACTTATTCCGTCAAAAAATAACACCCATGAAAAAACTGTTTTTCCTATCCGTTTTAGTTTTAACTGCCTGTGCTCCAAAACTGACATTGCAACAACAACTGACCTCCAACGACAAGAAAATCAACCAGATTATTGCCCAGATGTCCTTGGAAGAGAAGGTGGAGATGTTGCACAGCAAGACCAACATGTCCTCGGAAGGTGTGCCACGACTTGGCATTCAAGACATCAAGTATGCTGATGGTCCCTTTGGCATACGCGAGGAGGGTGTGCCCAATGGGTTTGCCTCTGCGGGATGGACAACAGACTCTGCTACCTATTTCCCCACAGGTTCGGCACTGGCTGCCACATGGTCGCCTGAGATGGCATACAAATACGGAACAGGTATGGGACGTGAGGCTAGACTTCGTGGCAAGGATGTCATCCTCGGTCCTGCCATCAATATCCAACGTCTGCCTGTGTGTGGGCGATCTTATGAGTATCTCTCAGAGGATCCCTTCCTGGCAGCAGCCTTGGCAGCCCAATACGTCAAGGGTGTGCAAGACATGGGTACGGCTGCCTGCATCAAGCACTTCGCCCTGAACAACCAGGAGACGAACCGTGGCAGCGTGAACGTAATCTGTGATGAACAAACCATGCGCGAGATTTACCTGAAACCCTTTGAGGCTGCCGTCAAGGAAGGTGGTGCCATGGCTGTGATGCCTGCCTACAACAAGGTGAACGGATATTATTGCTCGGAGAATGAACACCTGCTGAACGAGATTCTACGTGGCGAGTGGGGGTTTCGTGGCATGACGGTCTCTGACTGGGGCGGCACACACTCCACCATGGGAGCAGCCCTGCATGGTCTGGATGTGCAGATGACGGGTAGCAACTACCTAGGTCCCGCACTGATTGACTCTGTCAAAGCAGGCAAGGTAAACGAAAGCGTTGTGGATGACAAGGTGCGCGAACTCCTGCGTGTACGATTTGCCATTGAAGCCATCCCCGCAGAGAAATGCAACCTCGAGACAGCCTCACAGCCCGAGAGTCGGCGCATTGCCTATGAGGTTGCCTCGAAATCCGTTGTGCTGCTGAAGAACGAGGGTAATATCCTACCCCTGAAACAAGCCAGGAAGATAGCTGTCATCGGACTGAATGCACAGGCCAAGACACAATCAGGCGGTATGGGTGCCGGTGTGAAGGCTCCCTACGAGATCACCCCTCTCATGGGATTGCAGAATAAGGCAAGTCAAGGCGTAAGCATCAGTTATGCAGCTGGTTATAAGAACTATGCCGGCATATTTGGACGTTGGGGTGGCAACACCAGTGGCAACAACGCAGAGCGTATTGACGAAGCAGCAGATCCCACCTTGCTGGCCGAAGCTGTAGCCCTGGCTAAGCAGGCTGACGTGGTCATCTTTGTCTGCGGTACAAACAAGAACATTGAGACTGAAGGAAGTGACCGTAGTGACATCAAACTACCCGTAGGTCAGGATGAGATAGTCAAGGCTCTGGCTTCTGTCAATCCCAACATTGTCAGCGTGGTCATCTCAGGTGGTCCATGCGATCTGGTCGAAGTGAATAAGTACTCCAAAGCCGTAGTGCAAGGCTGGTGGAACGGACTAGAGGGCGGAAATGCCTTGGCAGACATCCTCTACGGCAACATCGCTCCTTCGGGAAAACTGCCCTTCACTTTCCCCATCCTTCTAGAGGATTCTCCCGCCTACGCCTTGGGCAACTTCCCACAGAAAGCAGATGTACAGGGTGATCTCTTTGGCAACCAGTACCGTCAGGACATTCAGGGACAGCGTCGCAACATGGCTCCTCAGGCTCCTGATGCTCTTTACACCGAAGGTGTGCTGGTAGGTTACCGATGGTTTGACACTAAGCAGAAACCCGTGCTCTACGCCTTTGGTCATGGATTATCCTATGTTGACTTCCAGTATGCCAACCTGAACACTAACAAGCAGCAATACAAGGAGAACGAGACTATACAGGTCAGTTTCCAACTCACTAACAACGGACAGATGGAGGCTGAAGAGGTGGTACAATTATATGCTCATCGTCCCGGCTCTGCCCACACCATTGCTTACAAGGAGCTGAAAGCCTTTGACCGCATCAGCCTCAAGGCTGGCGAGGCGCGCAACGTCACTCTCAAGGTTCCCGTCTCTGAGTTACGCTACTGGGACGAGGCAACCAACAATTGGGCTCTGGAAACAGGAGAAGTGGAGTTGCTGGTAGGTGGTAGTTCTGACAAGACTGTGCTCAGTGCAAAAGTGGAAATACGCTAAGAGATATAGGGTATAGGTCTGGAAAATAGGGTCTTACGCATAACAAAGGGGTAGTCGTTTTATAGGCTACCCCTTGTTTATGATATGATTCTGCTGGAACCTGTGAAGATTGAATGTTATTTGTAATCAAATTCTACTCTCCGGAATTAAATCGTGATGGTCTGCACTACCTTGGCATCGCTGTCATTACCCACCATCAATTCATACTGACCGGGAAGGATGCGCATGTTGTTGCTTGCTTCATCCCACCACTCGAAACTAGTTTTCGGGAAGGGGAAAGTGACATGGGTTGTCTGGCCAGCTTTGACAGGAATACGACGGAATGCACGGAGAGTCTTCAAAGGACCCAGCTTGTCCCCTACCCTACGCAGGTAGACCTGCACAACCTCCTCACCGTCCATGTTGCCTTGATTGGCAAGGGTGAGGGTAATCTGGTCGTTAGCATACTGGGCATTGGAGATAACAAACTGACTGTAACTCAATCCATAACCAAAGGGGAAGAGAGGTCGGTCCTGGAAGAAACGATAGGTGCGATTCGCCATCAGATAGTCCTCATAGTCAGGCAACTGTTCGGTATTCTTATAGAACGTAACGGGCAGTTTACCAGAGGGATTTACCTTGCCTGAGATAACATCTGCCAAGGCATTGCCACCCTCCTCACCACCATACCAAGCCTGAATGATTGCGTCACACGTCTCAGTCTCAGGGGTTAGCGCCATAGCTGAACCGGAGCAATTGACAAAGATAACTTTTTTGCCCTGCTCATGCAATGCCTTCAGAAGACGACGCTGAGCCTCAGGCAACTCAATGCTGGTACGGTCTCCACCTCGGAAACCATCAAAATTAACGCGCATCTCCTCGCCCTCAAGACGTGGCGAAATACCACCTACAAAGATGACCACATCGGCATCTGCAGCCTTCTTCAAGATTGTCTCGTCGCTGACATTACTCTTGGCAACATCACGGGCAGAGGTGTTTCGAGCCTCAGGATTTGCCAAGGTGTTGACATTACCGAAGGGATTAGCATCCAGATTTACGTTGTCGCGACGTCGACGATTCTGCCTACCTTCATTGGCAGGTGCATCAACATATCGACACCCCTCAATGTACTGTGCATCAGGATATTGTGCCTTAATTCCCTCAAGGATTGTTACGGCATACATTGGAAAACCATTATAGTTGCCCAAAAGCATGGTACTATCATTGGCATTAGGGCCCATCACCACAATCTTCTTCTTTTCTTGAGTATTCAGGGGAAGGATATTTCCCTTGTTCTGCAAAAGAACGATGCTTTCCTGAGCCATCTTGCGAGCAAGGGCACGATGCTCAGCACTGCAGATAGTACTCTGTGGTATCTTAGTCCAGGGTACAAGGGAATCATCATCAAAGTTACCCAACTTGATACGGGCAATGATCAAACGGCGAAGACTCTCATTCACCTCTTTTTCTGTGACAAAACCAGCCTCTACAGCCTCTGGTAACGAATTGTAGTCACTACCACATTCCAGGTCGGTACCGGCACGAAGAGCGATACCCGTAGCCTCAGATCTGGTCTCTACAACCTCATGATAACCTTTCTTCCAGAAATCACTGATAGCCCAACAGTCGCTGGTGACAAGTCCCTTAAAGCCAAGTTCGTTGCGCAGTATCTGCTTAAGATAGCGATTGTTACCACAGCATGGTTCACCATCAATACGCTGATAGGCACACATCACCTCCTCGACATTAGCCTCCTGAACCAAGGCCTTGAAGGCAGGCATGTAGGTTTCCCAAAGGTCGCGTAGGGGAAGGTCGGTGACATTGAACGAGTGACGATTCCACTCTGGACCCGAATGTACTGCGAAATGCTTGGCACAAGCTAAGGTCTTACGATAAGGGGCATCATCAGGACCTTGCAAACCACGTACCACGGCCACACCCATGCGCGAGGTCAAGTAAGGATCCTCGCCGTAAGTCTCCTGTCCGCGTCCCCAACGAGGGTCACGGAAAATATTGATATTAGGAGTCCAGAACGAGAGGTCCTGATACTGACGTACCTTGCCATTCTCCTTGGCCTGCTGGTTCTTGGCTCGTGCTTCGTCACTGACTGCTGTGTAAACCTCCATCAAGAGGGCATCGTCAAAACTGGCAGCCATGGCCATCGTAATGGGGAAAACGGTTGCCTTGCCATTACGACCCACACCATGCAGGGCCTCGTTCCACCACTGAAAGGCAGGTACACCAAGGCGTTCAATAGCAGGTGATTGGTGCATCATGAGCGAGACCTTCTCCTTCAGAGTAAGACGCCCAAGGAGGTCGTCTGCACGCTGCTCTGCTGAGAGTCTAGGGTTCTGAAAAGGATACTGCTGGGCTAAAGCAGTTAAGCTAAAGCCCAGAAGCATTGATATTGCATATAATTTCTTGAAAAGCATAGTGGTTTGATGTTTATTTGTGTTTATTAGGAGGCAAAGACATTAGAGTTTTACCTTAACAGCATTGCCATTGTAGCTGACGGTCTTATTCTGGCCATTGTACAGACGAACATTGAACTGTCGCTGAGCTACCATGCCGTCAAATGAACCATTACGCTTTGCAATGGTGAGGGTCTTAGCCTTGTCATTCCAAGTAAGCTGGATGGTGCTGTACTTGCCCTTCTCGTAATTGTAGTTGTCTCCCTCATCCTCGTAGATGGTGAAAGTGGCATCCTTGCCAGGATAAACAACAAGGTCAAGTGTCTCCCAATCAGCAACATTGGCATACTGAACATCCTTCTCGCAGAGAGGCAGAATACTACCAGCCTTCACGAAGACGGGGCAATGCTGGATGGTAGCATCCATCGCGTAGGTCTGGCCACCCACATAACTCTCACCTGTCCAGTAATCGAACCACTTATCACCCTGAGGCAAGTAAACCTCCCAGGTCTTCTTGGCATTCCAGTCTGCACGGAAACCCTCCTGATAGAGGCTGCGATTATTGCGATTCCAACCTGAAACCTCATCGGTCTGGTTGGCTGTTTCGGGGGTATAGAGGGCCTTGACAACGGGAGCAACGAGTAGGTTGCGACCAAACATGAACTCACGGTTGTTGTTCCAAACATTCTGATCCTCACGATAGTCCATCACGAGGGCACGCATGAACGAATCATCGTTCTGGCTGACTTGCCAACTGGTACTATATATATAAGGTAAGAGTTGGTAACGAAGTTTGACTGCACCCAACAAAGCATCGTATGCTGGTTCACCTGGCTTGCCATAATGATAGAGCTCGCGATAAACCTCTGTACCATGACTACGCATCATAGGACAGAACACGCCAAACTGCATCCAACGGATGTAGAGCTCTTGATAGAGGGGGTTCTTGGTAGCAGTCTGATCTAGATAACTGCGATTGTAAGCATTGGCAAAGAAACCACCTAGGTCAGTGTTAACCATTGGGTTAGCTGTCATGGTATAATTCAGACAGATGGGTACCTGCTTGCGGAAAGCATCCCAAGACGAACTAACATCACCACTCCAGGTGTTGGCACCTGTACGCTGCTGACCAGCGAAGTAGCTACGAGTGAGGATGAAGACGCGGTGACTCTCATCAGCTGCACGCTGCTTGTCATAGATACCCTCGACAGTAGACAAGGGGAAAGCATTGCGTACACTGCGCCATGAACCCTTGAAATCCTTACCTGTGGCAGGGTCGGTGATAGGACGAACCTGATCAAGGTCGCTATCCTTGAAGTTAAGATGGTCAGGGTCAGTTGAGTCCATCCACCATGCATCTACACCAGCCTTGTGCAGACGAGTGAGGTTCTCCCAATAGATGCTGCGAGCCTTCTCGCTATAGGGATCATAAACGCGTACACCGCTAGGATAATCCATGTTGGGGGGCCATGCAGAGAGACCACTCTGGGGCCATGTCTGGAAATCGTAAAGCAAACCCTCCTCGTTGAGTTGCTTATAAGCCTTAGTGTGAGGTCCGAAACTTGCCCATATACTGATGCTCATGTGGGCATTGACATCGTGTACATGCTGAATCATCTTCTTGTAGTCGCTGAAATCCTCATTGAGGAACTCCATCGCGTTCCATAGATAATTGCTACCCCAGTATTGCCAGTCCTGGATGATACCGTCGAAAGGCACACCTGTCTTACGGTAGGTGTCAACCACCTCAAGCAGTTCCTTGCTGGTCTTGTAGCGTTCACGACTCTGGTGGAAACCATAAGTCCACAAGGGGAGCATGGGAACCTTACCACTGAGGAAACGCATCTCGCTGATAACACCATCAGCAGCCGAAGCCAACTTCTGTCCATTAGGAGCTACAACGCCTACACCATACATGAAGTAGTAGTCCACCTTCGAACCTACCTGACTCTCAAGACGCAATGCATCACGGTCATCAATGCGAGTGGGAGAATAGTTGTCCCAGTACACACCATAGCCCTTCTGACTTTGGAAGAAGTGCGAGAAGTCCTCCAGATTAGACTGTATCATCAGTCTGTGCTCGCCACGCTGATTCATCTTCTCATTCTGCAGGAGACCAAGACCATAGATGGGTTCATCCTTGTCAAGATTAAAGGTCTGAGCCACCTTCACACGACCCTTATCGGGACCCTCTGTGATAGGAGTAAACTTATACTCGCCTTCCTGCATCAGCACCTTACCCTTAGCGTCAAAGAAGGTTACTTGCTGAGTGGAGGTGTTCACTTTGACGGTCAGAGCAGACGAACTGTATGTGCGGACATCACCCTGCTGAGACTCCTTTACTTTCACCTGTTTGGGGGTGGCACGAACTACAAGAGAGAGATCGTCACCCTCCATCTTTTGGCGATTGGGGGCCTGCTTGAGGATGCGAACAGTGTTTGGGGTGTAGAAAGTCACCTGTTGCGCAAAGCTTGCCAAGGAGCAAAGCGAAAGTGCAATGAGTAGAAAACTTTTTTTCATAAATGATTGTGTTTTAGCATATTTGGCAACAAAGATAATGAAAAGAATCCAAAACTCCTAATTCTTTATTATTTATCTTTATCATCTACCTCGTCATAGTATTCTATGGTGCAATACTCCGTAGTGATGGCATATGGTTCTCTAGTGGTCTTTCTCGCCATCCAGTTTCCCCTTTCATCTGTTGCACGAAGGCGATAGCGGGTATTAGTGTGGTCATGAAGACGTCCAGTGGAGGTAGTAATGGAATCAATGCGCCCACAATCGTCACGATGGATTGTTACAGGTTGATCACCATTACGCATATAGGTAATGCGCCCATTGCGGTCAAACAGGACTACAATGCGTTTAAAGCTCATGATGACTGCACTTTTGACATTGCCCTTCAACTGGAAATACCAAAGGTCGGATTGACATGTGTCTTGTCGAGAAGAAAGCTCACTGACTGTCTGTTCAACTGATGGTATCTCTCTGAACCTGGCCAATATAGCCATATAAGGCATCATGAGTGTTATGAATAGCCAAAACTTCTTCATCTATAATAAGTTTTATTCTAAATGCAAAATATAAAACAAATATAGGAAAAAATCTGCAACAACAATAATAATTCAGAATAATGTTAGTTTAAATAAAGCAAACTACGATGGAATGAAATCGTCACTTTTCACTATCGTTATGAAAAAAGAGAAAACCCTCTGGACTTTGATCCAAAGGGTCTCTGCATTAAAAACGGCGGCTACCT
>DCIS01000097.1:0-15523 GCA_002317475.1 Prevotellaceae bacterium UBA1720
CATGTCTATGATGGACACAACTGGCTCTACCTGAATCTGGACATCGAGGAACTGAAGCCTCTCTGCATTGCCTCGTTGAAGGACAGCGTACAGATGTACTTCTCGTGCGACGTAGGCAAGCAGTTCAATCGTGACAATGGTCTGCTCGACATCAAGAACTACGACTATGAGAGTCTCTTTGGCACCACCTTTGGCATGAACAAGAAGCAGCGCATCCAGAGTTTTGACAGTGGTAGCAGTCATGCCATGACCCTGATGGCTGTTGACCTGAACCAGAACGGCAAGCCCACCAAGTGGAAGGTAGAGAACAGTTGGGGTCCCTCATACGGTTTCTCTGGTCACTTGATCATGACCGACGAGTGGTTCAACGAGTACATGTTCCGCGTTGTGGTGAACAAGAAATACCTTTCACCCGCACAACTCAACCTCCTGAAGCAGAAACCCATCAAACTTCCCGCTTGGGATCCTATGTTTATGGGCGAGGAATAAATACGTATTTCCAAACAACTATCACCTCATGGCATCCCAAATCGGGGTGCCATTTCTTCTCTATTCCATTTGAGAAGTGGAGGGGAAATAAGTTGAGAGTGGCAATGTTTTTCACTTTTTTATGAACGAATTCCATTCTCATGTGTATGCTATGATGAGAGCGCTTCAAAAGGAATCAATAATGCATCATTCAACAAGAAAATGAAAATGAGAAAGACAATCATCAAGTAAGCATTATCTGTGGAGGAAATCCACCTCGACGATACGCAGCTCGCCCTTTACGTTTTCGCTTCCAGGTGTCTTGTAGAGGTCGAGTTCACCTGCATTACCACCTGCCAGTTCAGTAACGGCTCCAAAGGCTTCCTTATCAGTAGCAGTACCTATCTGACGTATGGTATAACGGCGTGCCTTGACGGGATGCTCTATGAAGAGGGAGATGTAACCTAAGGACTTGTCTGTGTTGCCCTTCCATACAACTTCATCGTCAGCCAGTACCTCTATGGGGTAGGAACGTTGGCGCCACCCTGTAAGCTTGATACTGATCTCATTAATGGCTGTAGGTTCGCTCAGCTCGTAGGTGATCCATGCCGTAGATAGACGACCATCATTGCGCCACTCGCTCAGTTCATTGTCATCCCAACTCTTACGGGCATCCTGCTCATTAGCTCCAGCTTTTGCTGCCACGATTGTGGCTGAATACTTCTTGTCTGTATAAGAAGGCGTCAAAGGCGTCTCGCCACGAGTCAGGATACAAGGCAAGGCAGGTTGTTCGCCAGCCGAGGAGATCCATGTCAGTTCTGCATCAGGCATTTCATAGGCAGAGGCCTTGAGACGAATAAGTCCGGGTTGTGTAGTAGAGCGCACCAAGACACGACTCACACCAGCCTCGACAGGTAGATCATGGGCCAGGATGTAGTTGTCCCCGTCAGGACTCTTGCCAATACCTCCACGCCATTCACCTTCACCCTCCAGTGTCCAATGTATCAGTCTGTTGTCCAAGGGACAGCGACGTCCATCCCTATCTACCACCTCCACCTGTACCAGTGCCAAGTCTGCCCCATCAGCCTTCATGCCACCCTCGGGGTGCTGCATGAGTGTGAGTTGCAGATGATGAGGCTGTCCTGCCGTGACGTGTTTTGCCTGAGACTGTTCCGTCACACCATCCTCGGCATATCCAATAGCTTTCACTTCACCACTCTCCCATGCCACCTTGGGGAAGGTGTGGAGGAAGGAGTAAGTGGCAGCGGTGCTACGCCCTACGGACTTGCCATTGACAAAGAGTTCGACGATGGGTGAGGTGCTCACCACATGGACGTCCTTGACGATACCTTTCTGGTAGTTCCAGTGCCCAATGATGTAGGTGGCACTGTGCTCGATATCCACCCATGAGTTCCACATCACCTGATTGGCATAGAAGGCATCCTTGGGAATACGCATAGCATCCACCACACCGCTTGTGCGATAGTTCATCTCGCTGCGACCATGGGTGTTGGTGTCTGAGAAAATGATCTTCACACCTCCCGAACTGACCCTTCTACCCATACCGGGACGAACTACGTAGTAGTCATGCCAACGCTGGATCTGCTCAATGGTGAGGTCGTCCTGATTACGATTGTAGGCACTGGCATCGGCATTTCGGTACAACGGTCCTGCACCGTGTTGATGCCAGGGATAGGAATAGTCGTCCCAATACATACGATAACCCTCATCACGACAGTATTCCATGGCCCATACGGGTTTCCCCGCAGACTTGTTGATATAGAGCATCTCGCCTCCATATTCCGCCTCGTCGATATCGAGCATCTCACGACTGCCAATGGCTCTGCCTCCATGAGGGTCGTACTGGTTGCGTATGCTTACCATCTCCTGCATGTGTTCGCGCGAGATGGACTCATTGCCGCACTCATAGAAGAGGATAGAGGGATTATTGCGATTGTAGATGATGGCATCACGCATCAGTTCGGTGCGCTGTCCCCAGTGGCGCCCCGTGACGTCCTTCTCTGCATCACCAGCAGGCATAGCCTGGATGAGGCCCACACGGTCACACGACTCTACATCCTGCTTGCTTGGAGTGACATGCATCCAACGCACCACATTTCCACCAGACTCGACCATAAGATTGTTGCTGTAATCGGAGAGCCATGCGGGGATGTCGATACCTACTGAGGGCCACTCGTTGCTGGAACGCTGGGCATAGCCATGTACCATCAAGCAACGGTCATTGAGGTAGATTTTTCCATCATGGAAAGCCGTCTTGCGGAAACCTGTGCGCAACGTCACACTATCATCTATGCCCTTACCCACCAACGAGGTGCGAACGGTGTAGAGGTAACCGTAGCCCCATGACCAGAAAAGCACGTCTGAGAGGCGACGTGAGGCTGAAAGCAGCAGTGTGTCTCCTGCTACGATAGTCTGCGTCTTGCCCTGAAAGCGGGCTATGCTCTTCCCCTCAACATCCAGCACCTCGACTTGCAAGGCCACACGAACGGGAGTGGATGAACTGTTAATGACCTGTGACTGGACGTGTGCCGTGACCTTACGTCCGGCAATATCATAGTCCGTACCATACACATAGACACCCGTGGTGCCAAGGTTGCTGTAGAGGGGCAAGGTCTGGTAGACACTACCCATGACGTGCAGTTTCACATTCTTGGGCAGTCCACCCATGTTCATGTTGAAATTCTTGTTGTTCCACTGGAACGACGTGGGCTCTAAGGTATTGTTGGGCAACGAGTTACCATCAGTCGTGGTCTTGGCTCCTTGTGGAACCTGCACACCTCGTTCCTTGTACCCCCAATCATTGTCGGTCAGTACTTCAAGGTAGTTCTCCTGACCTATATGTAGATAAGGGGTCAGTTCGAAACCAAAGGCCATGACACCATTCTGGTGCAAACCCAGGCGACGTCCGTTTAGCCACACCTCGGCAGCCTGACGTGCTCCCACAAACTCGATGAAGACGTGCTTGTCCTTCCATTCCTTTGGGGCAACGAAACGCTTGGTATAGCGACACGTATCATCGGGCAGACTGGCTATGCCCACACGGTAGGCATCGTCCTCGTTCCAGGCACGGGGCAGGGTGACGGTCTCTGTCTTGCCCGAATGCAATCGCGAGGATTGGGGATAATGCAGTTGCCAGTCGCGATTGAAATTGATGTCGCGTTGGGCGAAAAGGGGTAGTGCGCAGCAGCACAGAAGGAAGATCTGGATATAGCGATTCATCTGATGTACTTATGTCCGTTGGTTATACGAATGCCATGATATTGGTCGGGAGTGATTTTACGTCCTGAGAGGTCGTAGGAATCAACTGTCTGACGGACTTCAACCTTCTCCATGTTATCGGGCAATGGTTTGATGGTCAGGATACCTTCGGAGGCCAGTCGCGAAGTGTCCCACTCGTAGCCATCCTTGGGTGTCTCGGGCAGAACGGTGACAGCACCGCTGACCGTGCGTTTGCCTGTGCCCTTGAGTACGGTGAACTCAGCATCATCGGGCATGGCGGTTGAACTGCTACGCATGTCAATGACTAAGTTGCGTAGCGTAGCACTGCCGTTGATGGTCACGGCATCACAGGTGGCAGTGGTGCGTGTGGACTTGTAGTTGACGAGCAGACGGCTGATCTGCCACGTGCCCGTGCCCAATGTACCCGTACCGGTGAGTGTGCCAATCTTGTGGGTATAGACCGCCTCGTCGCCCTTGCCGCTCTTGTAGCCTGCGGCATAGGCACCTTCGTCCAACTTCAGCGTAGCCATGGAGAGGTCCATTGCCTGAACGAAACGGCAGTTGGTGGATGCCACCTCGTAGATGCCCTCGAACTGGCTGGTATTGGTCGAGATGTCGCCACGAACGTAGGGCAAACTGATTTTGTACGTTCCCTTTCCACGCAGCGAACCGTTGATGGTGCAACGACTGCCAGCCGCGAACGTAAGTGTCTTACCCTCAGCAATGTGGAAGGCGTAGTTGCTGTTGGGCATGGTGCTGCTGCTGTTGCAGTCGAACATGCGGTAGGTGGCATTACCTGTGACCCAGATATTGCTGCCAGTCTTGCCTATCTGGGCATCCCATGACCCTTGTGCCAAAGTACCGGCACTGAGTACCGTTCCGCCCGTCCAAGTGTTGCTCTTGTTGTTGATATTCAGTTGTCCCGCACCGGTTTTCGTCAGACTACCCTTGCCGGAAATGACTCCCTTCAGAGCTGTCGTTCCGTTGGCTATCTGAATGGTGGCTGAGTCAGTCAGCACAAAACTGCGGTCGGTGCTGGTGTTGGCATTGTTGATGATCAGTTTTGCCAGACCGAGGCTTATGTTGCCCTGGCTGCCCAATGAACTTTCTATGCCCGTGTCAGCCAACTGTTTCACGGTGACTGTACCCTCCTTGATCTCTGTGTCACCGGTATAGTTGCTATGGGTGATGTTGAGGGTCAGCGAGCCTGTGCCCTCTTTCACCAGCGCACAATTACCCGTCAGTCCGCCATCACCGTTGAAGGTATATGCCTTGGTGCCCGTTACCACCACCTTGCCGGCAGGGATAAGTTCGCCCAGTGTCACCGTGCGACGTGAAGCCTCATCAGTAAACCATACCTCATCACCGGCAACAAAGGCAGTGCCTTCGCCCTGGTGAGTCCAGTTTTCGGTCTGATAGTCCCAGGTGCTGTTCGTGGCACCGCTCCACACAACGTCTGTGGCAGCCTCGCGCTGTCCCTCGATGACGAGGATGATGGCCTGATCCCGATTGATGAGGCTGTATCTCTGTCCGGTGAGTCCCTCGACGCGGAATCGGCTGAAGCCGGCCAGCGTGCCCGTGTATTCCATCAGTCGGTACTCGCCGACGGGGATGTCCCCCTCGTGCATGATGTGGAAAACAGGGTCGCCAGTTGCCTTTACGTTACCCTCGACGTGAATCAAGTCTCCGGGGGTCATCTCCATCCATACTTGGCTTGGCAGGTTGAGCGACCTCTGGAAGGTCATGGTGCCTTGAGGGATGAGTCGGCAACCCACGGAGTTGAGTGCTCCCTCAAAGATGATGGTGTCCTGCAGGGTGGGTGAACCCATCAACGTACCGCGTGCACGAAGATCAACAGGAGCGTTGATGGCGGACTGACTAACGACCGCTCCCTCGCTGATATAAAGATGACCTGCCGTCAAGGAGGTGGCCAGGCTAAGCGTGCCCGGCTGTGACTTCCACATCTCCCCCTGAGTGCTCAGTTCACCTAAGGTGAAGGTCTGGCCTAATACTGGCATGATATAATGGTGCGCCTTGGTGGCATCTGGGCTGATGGTGGCATTGCTCAGGGTAAGACCGAAGACCTCACTGTCATCCGTCTCCTGCATAAAGGGAGGCAGGGGCGGACGTGGCATGTCGTAGCCTAAATAAAAAGAGGTGTTGGGACTCTGGTAGTAACCACGGTTGGTGATCTGTCCACGGTAGTTGGGGTCCTGCAGGAGGCAATAGATGTTTTTGACCGTGGTGGCATAATCGGTACTGAGACAGCAGAAGCCCACTTCGCTCCCTCCATCCATAACCTTGAGGATGAGTTCCTCGCGCCAGTCGCCATAGATATCACCCCAGAACATGGGACGGACACCATTCTCGACCACCAGTTGCCAGCTGCTGTTCTTGCTGATTTCATACAGTCGACTCCAACCTCCGTTGTCGTATTTTGCCACGATGCCCGGACAGTTGTTGCCCGACCCGCTGGTGATGAAGGCTTCGCGTGCCAGGTCGGCATCCCACCAGATGCCTTCGGTGGGGTAGGGTTTGCTGGTGCTGATCTGATTACCCTTGCAGTCGTAGAGGTTCTCCATCGTGGACCATATCTCATAACCCTTGTGCGAGGGGTCAATATCCATACATTCTCCTCGCCCCACGTCGCCCACAGCGGGCAGGTACCACTTCTTGATGGCCGTTCCGTCCTTGGCATCATAGAGTATCATGCCGAGCATATCGCCTGCATTCTGCTGGATGGCAAAGATCTCCTGACCGGGACGGTCGGGATCAATGTCGGACATACGGAAACGGTCGCCATGCGAGATGCCACTCGACCACAGCAAGGTGCCATCACCCTTCACGGCACACTGTCCGTTCATCACCTCGTCCTTGCCATCGCCGTCCACATCGCCGATGCGGATGTGATGGAATTCGCTCAAGCCCTTGTGTTCGTGAAACTTAAATCGCCAGAGTTCTTTAAACTCGCCACCTTCATAGCCATAGGCATAGGTGAAATAATGATGGTTTCCATCCTGGGTGCGGCACTGGAACTGTGCCACTGCACTTTGGTTAACACCATCCAGGTAAGCCGTACCCATGGCAGGTGAGAGGTAGCTGTACTCCTCTCCCATGAAGGTCGACTTGTTGGTACGGGTGTAGGTCATGTCGCCATCCGAAGGGAGTGTCATGGCACAGGCATCCTTCTGCTCACCTGTCAGACCGTCGATAACGGCAAAGTACCACTGAGGATTCTTGCCTTTGTCGTACCAGGTGTAATTGGTGATGCCATCACCGTCGATATCGGGCTGTGAGCCATCGCTGCTTACGATTTGCGTTCCGCTGCCCTTGCTGCTGGCTTGCGTTCCATTATAATAAAGGTATTTGCCAAACGTACTGTTCGCCTTGTCCCAGAAACGGGCTCCCTCGCACACCTGCACGATGACTTCGCCACGGCCGTCGCCGTCGAAGTCGCCCACGGTGACACCATCATTTTGTCCGCCAAAGGCGTAGAAATGTATGCCGAGGTTGACCGTCCAAAGGTGCTTGCCCTCGCTGCTGTATGCCTCAAGGCAGTCACCACCCAACTTATCCTCGCCCCACCCCTCACAACCATCCTGGTTCTTGGCGGTATAGATGCGGTTGACGACATAGTCCATCTCGCCGTCGCCGTCCAGGTCGACGGGCCAGCAATACTTGGTGACGAATTTCACATCACCTGTATTCTTTATGGGCGAACCAGCCTCGCTGAAATTTACTGCCATATAGGCTCCCTTGATGTCGATGCCTCCTAACTGCGTATGGTTGACATGGAAGGGATGTGAGGGAGCGGATTCCTTGCCATTGTCAAGAATACTTACCGACACATAACTGCCGTATGGAACCTTGGTAAGTGTGGTCTGGTAATTGGTGAGGCTGAGTGGTTTGGCATTGAGCAGCGTGCGTGTTCCGTCTGCCGTCTTGCTGACATACACATTGTACTTGGCATCCTCAGATTCCTGGGCCAATCGTCGCCATGTAATATTCACGTTAGTTCCGCTCTGTACAGCCACTACGCCGCGGCCTAGTGACTGTACTTTTCTTTGAGCGTGTGCCATTGATAGTATCATCATCAATGACACGATGGTTAGTAAAGAACGATGCATAGGGGTTAGTTTCTATTAATAGGGATCAGTGTTTGGTCAGTTTTGGGTTTTCCGTATGAAAGCGGATGTTTTTCGAATACAAAGGTATATGTTTTGCAAGAAAGGTGACGAGGTAAATAATCCTTTTAATATGGACTTTTGTACACAAACATATATTTCACATTGAAAATATGCCGATTATACTTGGATAGTTGCTCAATTATACTTTAATTTGCACGATAATTATGAGACAGAGGATGCGAACAAATTTCCATATTTCCATGCGTTGGACCTATATATTGATAACGTCCGCCTTGCTATGGATATGTAGCATAGGTCGGTGTTATGGGGATACGGAGTTTACCATAAAACAACTGACCACCATCGACGGACTATCCAACAATACAGTTCGTCACATTATGCAGGACTCTCACGGCAACTATTGGTTTGCAACGTCAAATGGCCTCAGCCTGTATCGTAATGACCAATTCACCAACTTCTATCCCGACCGGAAAAGACAACTTGCGGGACTTCCAGATCAGCGAATACGTTTTATGGTGGAAGACAACCATGAACATCTCTGGACAAACACTGTAGGGGGATGGAGTTGCTATGATTTGCAATCAGAAGCATTTCTAGACTATAAAAAGAAGGGGTGGACAGAACCCAACGTTGAGCATCACAATGTAAAGGTAATTCATAGTCAAGACGGTCGGACTTTTCGGATTACTGACAACGACGGTCTTTATATTATAAACAAGGTAGGGGAGGAAGAACATTATACCACCTCGTCTAAAAGTAACCCATTGCCTACGAATGCCCTGAAGTGTATATTTCAGGATAAGGATGGTGTGATATGGATTGGTACGGACAATCTGGGCATAACACGCCTGACACTGCTGCAAAGCGATGGGGCTGACTTTTTGCTGGAAGGCGAACATCTGAGAATGCTGATGCCATTGGGCTGCGACAGCATCGCCATAGCCAACAAACAAGGTGATGTGTGGGTGTATGACGCGGGGCTTCATCGCCAGCTATCTCACTCCTCATACCCCAACAACACCTATAGTGTGGCATGCTCACCCGAGGACAGCACCAAGCTGTGGAGAGGCACTAAGGGAGGCGGTTTATTCTGGGGTGAGGACAGCATCGAAGGTATGCCGCACAATGAAATCTATGCTCTTCATTTCCAGTCCGATACAACGCTTTGGATAGGTACCTTCGGCGAGGGGCTCCTACGTTACAATCCCACTGAGTACCGCATCACGGCACATCTCTTGAATGACAGCTATGGCAGCAAGCGTATCCGTAAAATCTTAGAGGCACAGGATCATAGTCTGTGGGTGGCAACCAGTGACGGCGTCTTCATCCTGAAACACGAAAAAGACACTTCTCAAAATAAGTATAGCATAGAACACCTGAACGTTGCTAACGGTCAACTCCTTAGCGATGAGATACGTACGATATTCCAAGACTCAAAAGGACGCATGTTTATCGCAGAGGCAGGTGTAGGTTTTGCCGTATGGGAAAAGGGAGGGATGACTCATTATGCCCGTCAGGATAGTCTGGTCAACGATATGGTGCAATGTTTTGCCGAGGATCGTGAAGGCTTTATCTGGATTGCCACGGAACTGGGCATCTCGCGTTTCAATCCCGCCACAAGAAAACTGAAGACATTCTTTTTCTCCAAGAATATGCTAAACAATGTCTACAGCGAGAATTGTGCTACGACATTGCCAGATGGCCGCATAGCTTTCGGCAGTAATAATGGTATCGTCATCATCGACCCTTCGTTTTACAATGCCGGGGAAACCACTCACATTGACATGGAGGATATGACCATCAACGGACAGTCTTCCAGACATAATATCGTGTATATCATCACACATTGGTGGAAATCGCCATGGTTTATCGTTCTGGTGGTTGTGTTAATATTGTTCGGCGTTTGGGGGTGTCTGTATGCCAGACGACGCGAAAAGATCTTGAATACCAAGAACGAGAAATTGACAGAACAAAAGGACATCCTGACAGAGCAAAAAGAACTTCTAAAAGAGCAGAAGGATCAACTATCCCGTGAGATTCACTTGAGGCGCGAGAAGGACATGGACGCTCATGATAAGGAATTTGTAGAACGTATGGAAGAGATTGCAGACAGGAACCTGGCCAATCCCGATTTCAGTGCCGACGATTTCGCCAGTGAGATGGGACTAGGCCGTACGGTCTTCTTTAAGCGCATGAAGCAGACAACCGGTTACTCGCCCAAAGAATACATCAAGCAGAAACGCATCCACCAAGTTTCCTATCTGCTATCCACCACCTCGCTCACAGTCACCGAGATAGCCGACCAGGTGGGCATCAACGATTCACTCTATTTATCCCGCATTTTCAAGGCAGAATACAAATACACACCCACCGAGTGGCGTAATAAGACACTAGGCGACGAGAAGGATTAGCCCTCAATCAAAAACTACAGCAAACTGATTCTTTTCTTTTTTTTCAAAAACACATTTGCCAAAAGTGCCTTCACAGCCTTCACCGGGGGTCACATGAGAGTACTACGAGGCTATGGTCGGGATGTAGTTCTTGGTCCTTTTGGTAGGAACATGCTGATGAAGTAGTATGTGCTACACGGGTAGCAAAGGGTATGCCACAAGTGTAGCAAAAGCCATACTACGCTTGTGACAAGGCTTATACCACTTACGTATCAGAATAACTTTTGACCTATGGGTAAAGATACTCTAAAGGGTTGGTGATGTGGAATGATAGTGAAAAACAGGAAAGCGGTGAAGGCTGTGAAGGCACTTTTGGTAAAAGTGTTTTGAGTTCACAGCGCATTTATCCTACGAGTTGGTCTACGATCAGGAGGTGACACAAAACGACACACCACCAAAAAAAGGCGTACCAGACGGCACGCCTTTTTGGGATTTGTATTCCGATTGCTCAATTTCTCGATGAATCGGTTGCTTGATGTTTCAATGGATTATTGCTCGATGGATTGAGTTTTCAATGGATCGATTGCTAGATTCTACTTGATATACTCAGCGAAGTCAGTGAGACGCATATCGCCCTTGCGGAGGAAGGTGTCGTGCATAGCGAAGGCTGCATCGAGGCTGTGGTGGGTATGACCACCATTCTTCTCGGCGAACTTCAGATAGTCGCGCAACATGGGCTGATAGTCGGGATGAGCCACCTTGATGAGCTCCTCAGCCTTCTGCATGTCACTCTTGTGACGGAGGTCAGCCACACCATACTCGGTAATGACAGCGTCGATGTAGTGGTTGGTATGGTCGATGTGGCTTGCGAAAGGCACGATGCTTGAGATGGCACCACCCTTGGTAGTAGAACCACAGGTGAAGATGCTCAGGTAAGCATTGGCAGCAAAGTCAGCCGAACCACCAATACCGTTCATCATCTTGGTACCGCAGATCTTGGTTGAGTTGACATGACCGTAGAGGTCGCACTCGATAGCGGTATTCAAGGCACAAACACCCAGACGTGCAATAACCTCGGGGCAGTTGCTGATCTCAGAGGGACGGAGCACGAGCTTATCCTTGAAGAAATCGATATTGTCGTAGATATCAAGCAGACACTCGTTGGTAACGGTCAATGAGCAGGTTGAAGCGCTCAATACACGACCCTGCTTCATCAAACCTACAGGTGCATCCTGCAGTACCTCGGTGTAGATGTTGAAGTTGGGCACCTCAGGGCACTGACCCAGAGCACCAAGCACAGCATTTGCACCACTACCTACACCACTCTGCAGGTTCAGGAAACTGCTGGGGATAAGACCGCTCTTGAGGTTAGCCAAAAGGAAGTCTGCCACGTTCTGACCAATCTGAGAAGTGATGGGGTCAGCATCCTTGAAGCTACGAGCCTCGTCGGGGATGTTACACTCGATAACACCTACGATACGGTCTGCGTCAACCTCAACATAGGGCTTACCGATACGGTCACTTGCCTTGCAGATGTTGATGGGGGTACGGTAGGGATGAGTCTCGATCTCATATACATCGTGGATACCCTTGCTCTTGGGGCTGTGGAAGGCATTGAGCTCGATGATGATACCCTCGGTAGCCAGACGACAAACGGTGGGAGAGATACCACCAGCAGCTGTCAGGTAGATGTGGCACTTGCTGCCAACCTTCTCGATAGCACAAGCCTCGATGATGGCCCAGTTGACCTGACCCAGGTAACCCTGACGAATCTGGGTAGCCATATTAGAGAGGTTGAGGTCGCTGTAGTTTACCGTGTTCTTGTTTACGTTCTTACGGAAGTCAGGGTTGGTAGTGTAGGGTGCACGGAAATCGATAGCATCGGCATTCGAGAGGGCACCATCACAACTCTGGCCAGTAGAAGCACCTGTGAAGATGCTAACCTTGAAGGGACGACCTGCTGCATGCTCAGCCTCAGCCTTCTTTGCAAGTTCAGCAGTTGTACACTTTGCTGTACCAGCAGGTGTAAAACCGCTCAATCCAATGGTCTGGCCGTTCTTGATAAGCGCTGCAGCTTCGGCAGCAGTAATTTTGTTGAATTCCATAATAAAAATCTTTTTCTATCTTTTCGTTCTTAAAATTTCCGTGCAAAGTTACACATTTTTTTCCTAAATGTGCAAAGCACAATCAAGAAAATAGTTGCCATCCTACATTTTTGACATGAAACAAGAGAAATATGTTACTTCAAAATCTCATTATACCACCTTTATGGTTCCTTGATAGCATCGCGGATCCTTCGCGGAACCATCGCGGAATCATCGCGGAGCCCCAAAGAATGGAGCAAGACACTCAATAGGCTGACAATAAGATGGAGGTAAGAAGTAAGATGGAAAAAAAGAACCAACCAGAAAAAAAATAGCGACCACCTTCACAGGCAATCGCTAATAATAAAACTAAACCTTAACTATGAAAAAATCTAATGTATCGCAAAGGTAGACTATTTTTCATTACCCGCAAACATTTACAACGAAAAACATTGGTTTTGTTAACACTATTTAACGATTAACAAACTATAACAGACGGAAATTTGCACAAATCATAAAAAAACACTACCTTTGCGACCTATTTTGTATCGTGGGTGCGTATGCGCTTACGCGTATGAAAGGAATAATCAAGCATCTGAATAATGAAAAAACTACTGATAGAAACATACGGTTGCCAGATGAATGTGGCAGACAGCGAGGTGGTAGCCTCGGTGATGGGCATGGCAGGCTATGAGCTCTGCGAGAACCTGAGCGAGGCTGATGCCGTCTTCCTGAACACCTGCAGCGTTCGCGACAACGCCGAACAAAAGATTTACAGCAGAATAGAATTCCTGCACAGCGAGCAACACAAAGGTCACAAACTGATTCTTGGCGTCCTGGGTTGTATGGCAGAGCGTATGAAGGAAACTCTGCTCAATGAGTATAATGTGGATCTGGTCTGTGGTCCGGATTCGTATATGGCACTGCCCGACCTCGTGGCTCAGGCTGAGATGGGGCACAAGGCCATCAACGTTGAACTCTCGCTCACCGAAACCTACCGTGATGTGGTGCCTCAGCGTATCTGCGGAACGCACATCGGTGGATTCGTCAGCATCATGCGTGGCTGTAACAATTTCTGCCACTACTGCATCGTGCCTTATACCCGAGGTCGTGAGCGAAGCCGTGATGTAGAGAGCATCCTGCGTGAGGCTCTGGACCTGAACAACCGTGGCTACAAGGAGGTTACCCTGCTGGGACAGAACGTGAACAGCTATCATGGCAAGAATAAGGAGGGCCAGGATGTGGACTTCCCCGAACTGCTGCGCCTCGTGGCACAGGCAGTACCCGGGATGCGTGTGCGTTTCACCACCAGTCATCCCAAGGACATGAGTGATGAGACCCTGCGTGTAATCGCTGAGGAGCCCAATGTATGCAAGCACATCCACCTACCCGTGCAGAGTGGCTCAGACCGTATCCTGAAACTGATGAACCGAAAATATACCCGCGAGTGGTACATGGACCGTGTGGCAGCCATTCGTCGTATCGTACCTGACTGTGCCCTGACAACGGATATTTTCGCAGGTTACTGTTCAGAGACCGAGGAGGATCATCAGTTGTCACTATCCCTGATGCGCGAGTGTCAGTATGACAGCGCCTTCATGTTCAAATACTCAGAGCGTCCTGGAACCTATGCCAGCAAGCACCTTCCCGATGACATTCAGGAGGAGGTGAAGATACGCCGACTGAACGAACTGATTGCCTTGCAAAACGAACTCTCGGCAGAGGCTAACCAGCGTTGCATAGGCAAGGAATATGACATCCTGATTGAGGGCGTGAGCAAGCGTTCGAAGGACCAGCTCTTCGGTCGTACCGAGCAGAACAAGGTGGTCATCATCGATCGTGGCAATCATCATATTGGTGATACCGTACGTGTGAAGATTACCGAGAGCAGCAGCGCTACGCTGAAGGGCTTTGAGGTTGAGAGATAAGAGTTGAGGGTATGAAAAGAAAGAAGTGGTTCAAGTTCCAGGCCCTTACCAGCATGATCAGTTGTATGCTGGTACTGGTACTTATCGGGCTGTCCGTTCTGAGCACACTGACCGTGCAGAACATCAGCGACCATGTACGCGAGGACTTTATCATCACGCTCACCCTTGGGGGTAGCAATGATGCCCTGCTGGGGTCGAGTGACGCCACAGGTGCCCAGACAACCTCGATACAGGAAAGCATGCAGCACGAACGCTATGCCAAGGAGGTGCGCTTGATCACAGCCGATGAGGTGTTGATGCAACAATTGCCCTTGATAGGTGACAATCCCGTGGATTTCGAAGGCTTTAACCCTTATTTCAATGAAGTGGAGATTGGACTGAAGTCCGACTATGTCTGCGCAGACTCCATCAACGCCATTGTCAGCGAGATACAAGCCAAATATCCCCTGGTCAGCGAGGTGGTGTACGAAAAGGACCTGGTAGAGAATCTGGACGTCAACACGAAGAAGATCTCCTACATCATGCTGATTCTCAGCATCCTGCTGGTGGTTGTCCTCTTCACGCTCATCAACAATCTGGTGCATCTGAGCATCTTTGCACGTCGTTTCCAGATTCGCACAATGAAACTGGTAGGTGCAAGCTATGGCTTTATTTACCGACAGTTTCTGGGAAGAAGCCTTGGCATTGGTTTTGCAGCAGGAATCCTGGCCAGCATCATCCTCTTTGGAGTGGCAGCATGGATCGGAGGTTGCGACGAGGTAGTGAAGCAATGTATCTCCACCAAGGACTTGCTGCTCACCTCAGCCATCATCATCGCCATTGGCATAGTCCTGATGACGCTTTGCACGCTGATCAGCGTACGTCATTTCCTGAAGATGAAAGAGCGTAGGATGCATTGTTGAGGGTGAGGGATTAGAGCTTAGAGAAAGAAAATAAAAACAAAAAATATGAAAAAGAACGAATTTGCTTTTGACAAGACCAATTTTATTTTGGTTGCAGTGGGTATGGCCATCGTCATTCTGGGTTTCATCCTGATGTCCGGAAGTGGTAGTACGGAAGATACTTTCAACCCCGACATCTTCAGTGTACGCCGTATCAAGGTGGCTCCTGCAGTATGTTTCTTTGGGTTCTGCTTCATCGTGTATGGCATCATGCATGCTCCCAAGAAGCAAAAATCAGAAGAGTTGGAAAACAAGGAAGAAAACAACGTAGAGGCATAAGGCATGAACGAATTACAAGCTTTGCTCCTTGGTCTCGTACAAGGA
>DCIS01000097.1:15617-16168 GCA_002317475.1 Prevotellaceae bacterium UBA1720
GGACTGACCTTTGACATCGTGGTGCATGTAGCCACGGTCCTCTCTACCCTGGTCATCCTGTGGAAAGAGGTGGCATGGTTGTTTCAGGGCTTCTTCAAGTTCCAGTGGAACGATGAGACACGCTATGTGGTGAACATCCTCATCTCCATGATACCTGTTGGCATTGTAGGTCTTTGTTTCAAAGACAGCATCGAGAGTATCTACGTAGGTAACGAGGCTCTGCTGGTGAAGATTGTGGGTGGCTGTCTGTTGCTCACGGCCTTCCTGCTCATCCTCACTTACTACTACAAACCCAAAGAGAAAGAGAACGTCTCACCCCTGCACGCCTTCATCATCGGTATAGCACAGGCATGTGCCGTCCTGCCAGGTTTGAGTCGTAGTGGCAGTACTATCGCTACTGGTTTGCTCCTGGGCAACAACAAACAGAAGTTGGCACAGTTCTCCTTCCTGATGGTTATTCCTCCCATCCTGGGCGAGGCATTACTGGATTTCAAGCATATCTTTGCACCCAGCGAGGAATATCTGGCCACACACGCTGCTGAGGCTGCTCC
>DCIS01000098.1:0-1578 GCA_002317475.1 Prevotellaceae bacterium UBA1720
GTCTCAGAGAGTTGCTCTACCAACTGCCATTCAGCCTGCTCATGTCGGGCAATGACCATCTGAGCGATGCGCTCTCCGTCGTTGATCACGAAAGGTTCGCTGCCCAGGTTAATCAGGATAACCCCGATCAATCCGCGATAATCAGCGTCAATGGTTCCGGGGGTATTGAGCACCGTAATGCCATGCTTCAGGGCCAGACCGCTTCTTGGACGTACCTGAGCCTCAACACCTGCAGGAAGGGCAATACGGAGTCCTGTAGGAATCAACTTGCGCTCGCCAGGATTGAGTGTTATTGCCTCCTCGAGATTGGCACGGAGGTCTACACCTGCTGACAACTCAGTGGCATATTGTGGAAGGGGGTGATGTGACTCGTTGATGATTTCTATCTTCATACCTCTTATATTTACCTCTTATATTACGTTAATATGAGCCCAGACAAGTCGCTGGGCTCATACATCATATTTGGGAATTAACCGAAAGGGGGTTATTCACTTACAGGATAGTGCAACCAGTGCAAGGCTTCAACTGCTTGAAGAAGTCGTTGCCCTTATCGTCAACCAGGATGAATGCGGGGAAGTCCTCTACGTCGATCTTCCATACTGCCTCCATACCCAGTTCGGGATACTCTACGCACTCAATGCTCTTGATAGAGCTCTGTGACAGAACTGCAGCCACACCACCGATGGTACCGAGGTAGAAACCACCATGCTTCTTGCAGGCATCAGTTACACACTGAGCACGGTTACCCTTGGCAATCATTACGAGGCTACCACCATTTGCCTGGAACTCATCTACGTATGGATCCATACGACCAGCTGTTGTGGGACCCATTGAACCACAGGGATAGCCTTCAGGAGTCTTGGCAGGACCAGCATAGAGGATAGGATAATCCTTCAGGTACTGAGGCATACCCTCACCTGCATCCAGACGAGCCTTGATCTTGGCGTGAGCAATGTCACGACCTACGATGATCGTACCCTTCAGGTTTACACGGGTACTTACGGGATACTTGCTCAGCTCCTTGCGAACAGCATCCATACCCATGTTCAGGTCAATCTCGATACCCTTACCGCCCTCACCGGGAAGACGCAGTTCCTCGGGAATCAGCTCTGTTGGGTTCTCGTCCATCTTCTCAATCCAGATACCGTCCTCGTTGATCTTAGCCTTGATGTTACGGTCAGCCGAACAGCTGACACCCATACCAACGGGCAGAGAAGCACCATGGCGAGGCAGACGGATAACGCGGATGTCGTGAGCCAGATACTTACCACCAAACTGAGCACCCAAGCCAATCTCGTATACCTTCTTCAGCAACTTCTCCTCGAGGTCAAGGTCACGGAAGGCACGACCAGTCTCGTCACCAGTTGTGGGCAGATTGTCGTAGTACTTGATAGAACCCAGCTTCACGGTCAGCAGGTTCTTCTCGGCCGAGGTACCACCGATTACCACGCAGATGTGGTAGGGAGGACATGCTGCTGTACCGAAGTGCTTGATCTCCTCAACCAACCAGGGCAGCAAGGTGTTCTCGTTCTGGATGAGGGCCTTGGTCATGGGATAGAAGTAGGTCTTGTTGGCCGA
>DCIS01000098.1:1701-23039 GCA_002317475.1 Prevotellaceae bacterium UBA1720
TTCAGAGGTGCGTTCTGCGAGTAGCGCAGGTTGTCCTGGGTGAAGGTGTTGTATACACCCTTGCTCAGTGCCTCCTCGTCCTCGAAACCTGTCCATACCTGCTGACCCTTCTCAGCATGGATGATAGCAGTACCTGTATCCTGGCAGAAAGGCAGGATGCCCTTGGCTGCGGTCTCTGCATTGCGCAGGAACTGCAAAGCTACATACTTGTCGTTCTCGCTTGCCTCGGGGTCACGCAGGATCTTTGCTACCTGCAGATTGTGCTCACGGCGCAGCTTGAACTCTACCTCGTGGAAGCATTCCTGAGCAAGCATGGTCAAAGCCTCCTTGCTCACCTTCACGATTTTCTTACCCTCAAACTCACCAACAGATACACCCTCCTTGGTCAGGAGACGGTACTCGGTGTCGTCCTTGCCCACCTGGAACATAGGAGCGTACTTAAACTCAACATTTGCCATAGGTTGATTGTATTATTTAGTCTTTAAAGTTTACTATTTGTACTATGTACACTTTTGTGCTCTGCAAAAATAACAATTATTAATGACTACACCAAGAAAATTGATGGAAATATGATTCACCCTATTTCTTTTTTTGCTACCTTTGCGCCCGAATTCAATAACAATTATAAAAAAAGAAGATTATTATGGAAATGATTCCTTCTTGGATGCTTATCCCTTTTGCCGTACAGCTGCTATGTATTGCTGTGCTGCCTCTTACCAAAATGGAGGAGTGGTGGGAGCATAATCTCCACAAACTTTTTGTCTCCCTGCTGTTGGGTGTACCTGTAGGTGCATGGCTTGTCATGCACGGTATGTCACACGAACTGGAGCACCAGATGATCTACGATTACATCCCCTTCATCCTGCTCCTTATGGCGCTGTTTGTCACCACTGGCGGTATCTGCATCAAGGGTGACCTCAAGGCGACGCCTCGCACCAACACCATCATCCTCGCTGTCGGCTATCTGCTGGCCTCTTTCATGGGAACAACAGGTGCTGCCATGCTGCTCATTCGTCTGCTCATCCAGACCAACAGCCAGCGTAAGCACAAGACACACACCATCCTTTACTTCATTGCTGCCGTAGCCAACTGTGGTGGTATCCTGACTCCCTTAGGTGATCCCCCATTGTTCCTGCTCTTCCAGAAGGGTGTACACTTCGAGTGGTTCTTCAACCTCATCCCCGAGTGGGCTACCGTAGGTGTATTGTTGCTGACCACGTATTATTTCCTTGATACCTATAAATACAAGAAGGAAAGCAAAGAGGACCTGGCTTCTGACCATGCCGAGCAGGTGAAGGTTACTGCAACGGGCCTCATCAACATCTTCTGGCTGCTCTGTGTCATTGCCTCTACGATGTTCATCAATGCAAAGTACATTCCCGCTATGGGTGAGCACGATGCTCCTTTCTATCTGAAGCTCCTGCGTGAATGGGTATTCATTGCCATCATCATTGCCTCTATGCTCACCACCAAGAAGAAGGTACGTACGGACAACAGTTTCTCATGGACTCCCATCCTCGAGGTGGCATGTGTCTTCTGTGGTATCTTTGCCACAATGACTCCTGCCCTGGAGTATCTGAAGCAGAATCCTCTGCCTGTCACCGAACCTTGGCAGTTCATGTACTGCACCGGAGCCCTTTCAGCCTTCCTGGACAATGCCCCTACAGCAATGGTATTCCATGCTACGGCTACCACCTTGGCTGACCCCACCTCTGCCGGACTCATTGCCGGTATTTCCGAGACGCTCCTCAAGGCCATCTCTATGGGTGCTGTCTTCTTTGGTGCCCTCACCTACATTGGCAACGGTCCCAACTTCATGGTCAAGAGTATTGCCGAGCAGAGCGGCATCAAGATGCCCAGCTTCTTTGGCTACATGATCAAGTTCTCCCTGATCGTCTGCCTGCCCATCTACATCCTCGTTCAGCTCATCTTCTGCTAAGCGTTTCAAGGACTAAGGACGTTCAGATAACGTACAAACACCGTACAGACACCGTATAAACACCGTACATCTACGTAGGCTATACGTAAGCTACACGTAGGTTGTACGGTGTTTCTTCTTTGGTTCCGAGATAGCATCGCGGATCCTTCGCGGAATCATCGCGGAGACGCAAAGAATGCGTTAGGGCACATTAGGGGAACATAGGAAGCACTACTAACTCTAGGTCATCCTAGGATTATCTCGGACTTTCTAGGATAGTCTAGGACTCCTAGAAGTGTCTAGGAAAACATAGTTTTTTAAAGTTTGTTTTTCCCCCTAACCCTTCATTTTGGCTGTTTTTTGACAACTAATATTAAGATTATCAATGCATTACACAGAGGTGAAGGGTTGGTGAAGGGTTTGGAAACCCTTCACCAACCCTTCACCAGTCATAACACACTGAACTACAATGAGTTTAGTGGCAAAGTGAAAGGTTTGCCCGATTTCACACTTGTTTTTGGTTCGTCGTCAATTCAACAACCTCAAACCTGGTTAGATTCGAAAAGATTAAGAAACTCTGCTGGTGTTACAACCTGTGGCTTTCTCGGATAGTGCTTGAGGTTGCCGGTTACAAGGAATGATTCTTCTACTGTAAGAGTGATTTCGAAGAACACACGATCAGTTTCGTCTGGCATTGGTTCGGGGAAAGAGGTACGTGATGTTGGAATACCATATTCCCTAACATAGTTGATGATTCTATCGACCTCTGTCTCTTTTACCTTGAACTTCTTACGTTTCAGGACTTCGTCATACTCCTTTAAGATGTCTTCATCGTAAAGAGGTGTGATTGTGCCATCAAGCATCATCTCAATCACTTTCTTTGTAGGTGATTGAGGATTTTTGGATATGAAGGACGACACATAAACATTGGTATCAACTACAGCATAGATCATAATCCAAGGCGTTGTTTGCGTTCTTCTCTTGCAAGGCGGATTTCCTCATTTATTTCATCGAGAGTCATTTCTGGTTCTGTAGATGCCTCCGCTCTTCTGCGAATAGATTCAAAAGCCAGTTTCGCATTCTCCCGAGTCTTTGCCTTTTCATCTGTTGCATTGATAGAGAAAGGAATACTCCGGCTTCTCACCACAGCATTCACAAAAATATTGATTGCTGTGTTTGCACTCATTCCAAACTGCTCACAAAGACTATCGAACTGCGACTTCATCTGAGCATCTAATCTTACTGTCATTGCCTGTTGTGCCATATCGTGTACATTTTATGGTATCAACATGATACCGTATAGATTTGTTTTTGGTGCAAAAATACATCATTTCCGTGAAACCACCAAATAAATCCGAGAAATAGTTTTAGGAAATCAGAAATAGAAAACCCGACTGACACCAGGCGAGGGGCTTAACGTCAGTCGGGATGAGATGTTAGCATAGAAGATGATTACTATTCGTAAGTCACAGTACCATCTTCGTCAACTTCTGCAAATCCAATTTGTTGTGAGAGTCTCTCTACTTGTTCTTCATTTGAAGCCATTTCTGTACGAATTCATCGTAATTCTTCGATTATCAAAAACCATAACATAAGCCGGATTGTACGGGATGCCATAAAATTGCTCCAGCAATTCTATTTGCATATCGAAACTTATCGCATATCCATTCATTATTAAACTTCTTTCTTAAATGAATCTGCTACATCCCAGAAAATATCTCCATTCTCCATGCGAACAACCAAAACGATACCACGCCATGGGTTGTTCTCGACCTCAATAATTTGCCCCTTTGCCCAATCAGCATAGTGAGACACTTGAGGAGATACCATTACATAATCATTTACTGCCATAGTATTTAATAATCTAATTTGTTAATTGTTATTCATGCTACATTATGTAAACAGCCTGTTACGCTCCCCAATGATATGGACAAAATGTCCTTGTACACAGGAAATAGCACCTTTTGCCGCAAAGTTACTAATTTTTAGTCAAACCACAACAACAATCTTCACTTTTTAACCACAACCTCCTCACATTTTCCCTAAAAGTGTACTGATTGAATTCTCAAGCACGAGCAACAAAGAGTGAAGTGTAACAACATTGTAATACGCTTTTCCTTTGTCATTCCAGGTAAAGTATGTATATTTGCGTCCAAAACAGGTTTGCACATGAAGATACTGGTTGTTGACGACGAGCAGGATATCTGCGAGATTCTTCAATATAATCTGGAGACAGAAGGGTATGAGGTGGTGACTGCCAACTCGGCTGAGGAGGCCATGGCATGGATCATGGGTGAGGGATTGAGGATGAAGGATTCCTCAACTTCCATGCCTGATCTGATACTCCTTGATGTCATGATGGGCGAAATGTCTGGCTTTCAGATGGCCCGCAAGCTGAAGGACAATCCCGAAACGGCACACATTCCCATCATCTTCATCACGGCTCTTGACAGCGAGGATGATACCGTCAAGGGGCTCAATATCGGAGCTGACGACTACATTGCCAAACCGCTGAGTATGAAGGAGGTAAAGGCCAGGGTGAAGGCTGTTCTTCGCCGAACAGCTGGCGAAAAGGTCGATATAAAAAGTGTAGAACAAAGTTCTATTCTGACTTATGAAAGCGTGAAACTTAACCTTGATTCAAAGATAGCAATGCTGGATGGTGAGGAATTGCCACTTACCAAACTTGAATTTGAACTTCTTGCTCTTTTTCTGCAGCATCCCAACAAGGTGTATAGCCGAAATGACCTATTGGAAAAATGTTGGCCAAACGATGTCTGCGTACTTGACCGAACTGTTGACGTGAACATCACACGGTTGAGAAAGAAGATTGGACAATACGGCAACCAGATAAAGACACGCGTAGGGTATGGCTACTACTTTGACAAGTAAATCCTTTCAGAAGAACCTCCTGGTGAGCATTGGTGGCATCTTCCTGCTGTTTGCCATCTGTTTCTCAGTGTACCAGTATCGGAGAGAGAAGGAGTACAAGATTGATATCCTGCACTCGCGCCTTCAGATGTACAACTATGAGATGCTGCAGACGCTGGGTGAAGAGGGTCTTACCAACGACTCCCTCTTTCACGACTACGTGGCACGTCACAACGTTGAAGGTCTGCGCGTGTCAATAATCGATAATGAGGGGCGTGTGCTGCTGGACAGTCATCATGCCAATGTGGATTCGTTGGGCAACCATCTGCAACGTACAGAGATACAGCAGGCTCTGGCAAACGGTAGTGGCTACGATATCAAACGCACATCTCAATCCACACACGAGACATACTTCTACTCGGCCACCTATTTCCCTTCTGTATCTATTCCTCCCGGGGGAGGTGCCCGTAGGGCGGAGAGGGTCTTCGTGCGTGCTGCCGTGCCCTATTCTGCCGAACTGACAGAATCGCTTAAGGCTGACAACACCTATATCTATTACACGTTAGTGCTGACCCTCCTCCTGGGCATTGCCCTCTACTGGAGTACTCGACGTATCAGTAGGCACATAGGTTATCTGCGCGAATTTGCCGTAAAGGCTGAGGAGGGAGAGGAACTGGATCACGAACTGGAGAGACGTCTGCCAGACGATGAATTGGGTGATATCAGTCACACCATCATCCAACTCTACTGGAAACTGCGTCACAGCGAGGAGGATAAGCAACGCATCAAACGCCAACTGACACAGAATGCCGCACATGAACTGAAGACGCCTGCTTCGAGCATCCACGGTTATCTGGAGAGCATCCTTGACAACCCTGATATGCCTGCCGACAAACGCCAGCATTTCCTGGAGCGTTGCTATGCTCAGAGTGAGCGCATGAACAAACTGCTGCAGGACATGAATACGTTGACACGCTTGGAAGCCCCCTCCATCTCCCCCGGAGAACATGAGGTACGATTGGATGTTGTTCCGATTATCAAGAATGCGCTTGAAGACAGCTCTTTACAACTTAACGAAAAGAACATAGCTGTCACACTCAACCTTCCAGCCCAAGCATCCATAAACACTCCCCTCGGGGAGATGGAGGGGGCATCTGCCCTATACAGCATTTTCCGCAACCTCGTGGATAACGCCCTTGCCTATGCTACTGGTGCAACGGAGATACGCATCACATACGAAGAGGGGGAATTTACCTTCTCGGACAATGGTTGTGGAGTCTCCCCCGAGCATCTGCCCCACCTCTTCGAACGTTTTTACCGTGTGGACAAAGGTCGCAGTCGCAAGCTCGGAGGCACTGGCCTTGGTCTTGCCATCGTAAAAAATGCTGTTGCCGCTCACGGAGGAACTACAACAGCAGAGATGACCCCAGGTGGAGGATTGACCATTCGTTTCACATTGGAAAAAAGTGGAAAAATATGGACAAATACCTCATTTCTCAATTAAGAGGCATTACGGAACCATTACGAAGGCATTACGGAGGCATCATAAAGCCGTGCTTTTAGGAAAAAATCTTACTTCACCAGACTTTATAACGCACTTCGCCAGGATTTGTTGTACTATGCAGACAACGCAGATGACTCGCGGAAATACGTAGGCTGTACTATTTCTCCGTCCTCTATAACACGCTATCTACTCCCGACGAGCTTTTTATACCCCATCCATACTCCACATGGATCCATTGGCGGAAGATCGAATACAGTATTATACCAATGTATTTCCTGACGAACCTCCTCTATATGCCCCTCGCATCCTTCGTCAATCAAGCCTGTAGCATACAATTCCTCGATCAAAGGAAGATATTCCGAAGCACCAACTCCTACAAGAATACCTATTGCAAATGCAGCTACCGTTCCATCACAGATGGTGCGCTTTGGCAGATCTTTTTTGTATTCTTTGAGCACTTCTACTGTCATATCAACGATTTCCTGTTTGACATTAGGACAATGTTGAGCGATATGTTCAAGCAGTTCGAGTGCTACGAATTTGAACGAGTAGTAAAGTCCAGGTTCAAGCAGGAAGGACTTAAGCAGACGTGGGTTGTCCTTAACCAGTGTACACAGAACGGGATTTAGCAGATGGTCACATATATCCCCAAAGTTGTACTCCTTGAATCCTTCGCTCTGTCTCATTACCTCCAATACCACAGGAAGTGTTTCTTCGACAGTTCCAAACTTTGTCAGGAACATGAAAGCATTACCTACAATATTCCAGTTGTTGGCATCGTCCTCGTCCAGTTCATCCAAAGTCTTTCCCCTCTGGATGCCCAATTCACGAAGAACAAGATTATGAAGGTCTTCTCTTGCCTGTTCAGCAGAAAGCGACAGCACCCGCTTCATCTCTGCCTCGGTGATTTCCTCAGTATTCTTCCTTACAATGTCTTCAATCTCAGGAAAGTGCAGTATTATCTCATTGGGATAATCCTTACCCTTGTAGGTGTACTCCATTGAAGGCACTAGCTCAAACGGATAACGCCAATCTTCCCCATCCCAATCGTCGTCCTCATCATCCCAATTATCGTCCTCATCATCCCAGTTATCATCAACTTCGTCATCGCCAAACACTCCTATCTCTACAGTGTAGTTGCCTTTGCCGAGATTCCTTTCAAGTATTGGAATGTACCTCGAAGCCTCCAGCTTGTCCTTGGCAACAAGACAATATTCGCCATCACGACCAAAATCATACTCCAGTAGTTCAATATCATCGTTGTCTTCTTCCAGAATATACTCAGTCAAAGCAAAGTCTTTGCAAGGTGGGATTCCAGCCTCCTCGGCAAAATTCACAGCACCAAACACCCAATTGTGAGCTTCGACATACGTGATCTCCTCAAGCGAATGTACCGTGTTTCTGAACAGCGACAGAAACTCGTCCAAATCCTCCTGGTCCACACTGAACTGCCACAGACTATCCTTTACTCCCAAGCACCATTTGTCCAGCAAATAGGCACCATACGTAAATGTTCCCTGAGGATGCTGCCGGATTACGATGACCGACATCTCCCTATCTTCAAATTGATTTTCTGACTTATAGCACTTGTACACCGGTAATTTTCTAACCTTTGTACGAATATAATCTTCGGGCTTGAATGCCTTACTCTGCTGTTTTGTATTGTTCTTCTTTGCCATATAATGCAACACAAATATTACGATATCTTTCTATTCAAATTATACCCCCTCTATTAATTGCACATCTCGAGTTCGTGTTGTTGAATTGGGATGTGCAAAGGTACTCAAAAAAATCAAGAGATACTTATTATTACCGTAAATTCTGATAGAAAGGTGACATTTCGAACCTGCTTCGCCGATATTGCAATCCCATTACATTATGAGGTTGCAATTTTTTTGTATCATATCTGTAACATAGATGTAATATAAGCATAGTACTTTTGCATCACAGATTAGGGCGCAAAACATTTCCCCTAATGACAATGCAATTATGACAAAAGAAAAAGCAGAGAAGATTACGAGAGTGTACAATTGGGTGAGGTTTATCATCCTTGTAGCATTCCTGCTGTTATTTGTGTTTGTAGTGACAAATGGTAATTGGTAAATAGTAAAATGGTAAATGTTATGTTTCTTGGAATTGTAATATTCCTTATTGTTCTTGCTGTGTTCGACCTTGTTGTCGGAGTGAGCAATGACGCTGTGAACTTCCTGAACTCTGCCATCGGTGCAAAGGTGGCGAAGTTCAAGACTATTGTTTTGATTGCGGCTATCGGTGTGTTTGCCGGTGCGGCAATGAGTAATGGTATGATGGATGTGGCACGCCACGGGATCATGACACCTGCGTACTTCTCGTTCTATGACGTGATGTGTGTGTTCTTGGCGGTTATGGTGACTGATGTCATTCTGCTTGACATCTTCAATACGTTAGGTATGCCAACATCGACCACCGTCAGCATGGTATTTGAGTTACTGGGTGGTGCTTTTGCAGTGTCGGTTATCTCGATTGCAAACGGCACAACAGACGCAAATGGCGCGACATTGACTTTGGGTGACCTTCTGAATACCACAAAGGCGCTAACTTGCATCCTGGGTATCTTCCTGAGTGTGGCGGTGGCATTCTTTTTTGGCTCACTTGTGATGTGGATAGCACGCCTCATCTTCACTTTCAAGTATCCGAAAGTAGTAAGTTGGATATCACGAGCTGTAGTACTCTTTGGCACAGGATTGCTTGCATTTTCCTTTGCCAGCAACGACCTCGTAAACTTCGTGGGCGTACCTCTCACGGGTCTTGACGCTTACAAAGATTTTATGGCTAATGGAACAGGGGATGCCAATTCGTTTATGATGACTTCGCTGATGGAGAGTGCACATACCCCAACCCTTTACCTTGTACTGGCTGGCATGGTGATGGTGCTATCGCTAGTCTTCTCAAAGAAGGCACAGAATGTAGTGAAGACCTCCGTAGACCTTAGCCGTCAGGATGAAGGCGACGAAATGTTTGGTTCAAGTGCTGTGGCACGAATCCTTGTTCGCAATACACAAAAGGCAGCATCTGTCATTGCAGGATTTATCCCAAAACCAGTTGGACGTTGGATTGATTCTCGCTTCAATGCAGATGTAGCCGTATTACCCGAAGGAGCCGCCTTTGACCAGATTCGCGCTGCCGTAAACCTTGTACTTGCAGGACTTTTGGTTGCATTTGGTACAAGCATGAAACTGCCACTTTCTACCACCTACGTCACCTTCATGGTGGCAATGGGTTCTTCGCTTGCCGACCGTGCATGGAGTCGCGAGAGTGCCGTGTTCCGCATTACAGGCGTATTGAGCGTTATCGGTGGGTGGTTCATCACAGCTGGAGCTGCCTTCATCATGTGTTATTTGGTTACAAATTTCTTGCACTTTGGCTCGTTCGTAGCAATGGGAATTGCCATCACACTTGCTATCTTCCTTCTCGTTCGTAGTAACCTGAAGTTCAAGGATACAACAGAAGCAAACGAAACCGACCTTCTCTTCAAGCAACTCCTTCGCACACATGACAAAACGGAATGCTGGCAACTGATTCGAATGCACGTCAACCACAATGTAGCAGACCAACTTCGGTTTACAAGGGAGTGTTACCTGAAAGTCACCAATGCATTCCTGCAAGAGGAATACCGACCTCTTCGTCAGGCAACACACGAGATAGAAACGGCACGTAAACAGCTGAAACGTGCGCGTAGACGCGAGATAATTGGTTTCAGGAAGGTAGACCCAATCGTGGCCGCAGAGAAGAATACGTGGTACTGGGTTGCGAACAGCAATATGGAACAAATGCTATACTGCCTGAAGCGTATCAACGACCCTTGCCGCGAGCACGTGGGCAATAATTTCACCCCGGTGGCAAGTGAAATCACATTTGACTACCTCGACATACAGCAACAGATTACGGACATCTTCCAACAGGCAGAGCTTGTCACCTCATCATCACAGACGGACGAGGTACATACCAACTATCTTCGTAAAAAGGCAGAGCAACTGCAGAAAACTCTTTCATACTATCGTACACGCACCATAGACAGTATACAGCAGCAAAATGTCAACATCGAATCTACCACCGTATTCCTCAATATCATCCAGGAGTCACAACAGATGCTCAGTTGTCTGCGACACACGCTCAGAGGCATACAGAAGTTGAATGCATTTGACAGGATAGGTTAGACACAAAACAGTCACAAATAAAAGCGACCGAGAAACATGTTCCTCGGTCGCTTTATTATATATAAGGAAATACCTTAGTCCTTCAACTTAGCCCAGATGAACTCGCGATTAAGGCGAGCGATGTTGGCGATAGACTCACACTTGGGGCAAACAGCCTCACAAGCACGGGTGTTGGTACAGTTACCGAAGCCCAGCTCGTCCATCTTAGCCACCATAGCCTTAGCACGCTTTGCAGCCTCCACCTGACCCTGAGGAAGCAGTGCGAACTGACTAACCTTAGAGCTAACGAAGAGCATTGCAGAGCCATTCTTACATGCTGCGACACAAGCACCACAACCAATGCAGGTAGCGCAGTCCATAGCCTCGTCTGCTGCCTCCTTAGAAATAAGGATAGCGTTAGCATCCTGAGCCTGACCTGTACGTACGGTGGTATAACCACCAGCCTGCATGATCTTATCGAAGGCGGTACGGTCTACCATACAGTCCTTGATAACGGGGAAACCTGCAGAACGCCAAGGCTCAACGGTGATGGTGTCACCATCGTTGAACTTACGCATGTAGAGCTGACAGGTGGTAGCACCACGCTCGGTCTTACCGTGAGGTGTACCGTTGATGTAGAGTGAGCACATACCGCAGATACCCTCGCGGCAGTCGTGGTCAAACACGAAAGGCTCCTTACCCTCATTGATGAGCTCCTCGTTCATGATATCGAGAGCCTCAAGGAATGAAGTATCGTCTGGAATATTCTTCAATTCGTGGGTATCGAAGTGGCCCTTATCCTTAGGACCATTCTGCTTCCAGAACTTAACTGTTACTGAAATATTTTTTGCCATAATAAATCTTTAGGATTAAGGGGTTATTAGTTCTTGTAGTTACGCTGCTGAACCTTGATAATCTCGTACTGCAGAGGCTCCTTGATGAGCTCGGGAGCAGTCTCGTCGTTGTTCTGGTACTCCCAGCAACCTACGTAGAAGAAGTTCTCGTCATCACGCTTAGCCTCGCCTTCCTCGGTCTGGTGCTCCTCACGGAAGTGACCACCACAAGACTCCTCACGGTGCAGGGCATCGTATGCTACGAGCTCGCCCATCAGGATGAAGTCGCGCAGGTGAATAGCCTTATCCAACTCTACGTTCAGACCTTCCTTGGTACCGGGGATGAAGAGGTTGGTGTTGAACTCCTTGCGGATCTCCTTCAAGAGCTTCAAGCCTTCCTCAAGACCCTCCTTGGTACGACCCATACCAACGTGCTCCCACATGATGTGGCCAAGCTCCTTATGGATAGAGTCAACAGAACGCTTACCCTTGATGTTCATCAGACGATCAATCTCGTCAGCAACAGCCTTCTCGGTAGCTGCGAACTCAGGCAACTCGGTAGAAAGACGAGGCCAGATAGCCTGGTCTGCCAAGTAGTTCTGGATAGTATAAGGAAGTACGAAGTAACCATCAGCCAGACCCTGCATCAAAGCAGAAGCACCGAGGCGGTTTGCACCGTGGTCAGAGAAGTTACACTCACCGATAGCGAACAGACCAGGGATAGAGGTCTGCAACTCGTAGTCAACCCAAACACCACCCATTGTGTAGTGGATAGCGGGGAAGATCATCATGGGGTGATAGTAGTCTACGCCACCAACAGTCTGTGCCAACTCACCGGGATTAACGTCGGTAATCTCCTCGTACATATCAAAGAGGTTGCCGTAACGCTGACGGATCTCGTTGATACCGAGACGCTGGATAGACTCAGAGAAGTCCAGGAATACAGCCAGACCAGTGTTGTTTACACCAAAGCCCTTGTCACAACGCTCCTTTGCAGCACGTGAAGCTACGTCACGAGGAACGAGGTTACCAAATGCGGGATAACGACGCTCCAGGTAGTAGTCACGATCCTCCTCAGGAATCTCGTAACCCTGCTTGCTGCCATCCTGCAATGCCTTAGCATCCTCGAGCTTCTTGGGAACCCAGATACGACCATCGTTACGCAGAGACTCTGACATCAGGGTCAGCTTTGACTGCTTGTCACCATGAACGGGGATACAGGTGGGGTGAATCTGTACGTAAGAGGGGTTAGCCATGTAAGCACCCTTACGGTAGCACTGGATAGCAGCGGTACAGTTACAACCCATAGCGTTGGTAGAGAGGAAGTAAGCGTTACCGTAACCACCAGTAGCGATAACTACAGCGTTAGCGCTGAAACGCTCCAACTCACCGGTAACGAGGTTCTTGGCAATGATACCACGAGCACGACCGTCAACGATGACTACATCCTCCATCTCATAACGGGTGTAGAGCTTTACCTTACCGGTATGAACCTCCTTGCTCAATGAAGAGTAAGCACCGAGCAGCAACTGCTGACCAGTCTGACCCTTAGCATAGAAGGTACGGCTTACCTGAGCACCACCGAATGAACGGTTGGCCAACATACCACCGTACTCACGAGCGAAGGGAACACCCTGTGCCACACACTGATCGATGATGTTGTTTGATACCTCTGCCAAACGGTAAACATTTGCCTCACGAGCACGATAGTCACCACCCTTTACGGTATCGTAGAACAGACGGTAAACAGAGTCACCATCATTCTGATAGCACTTTGCTGCATTGATACCACCCTGTGCTGCGATAGAGTGAGCACGGCGGGGTGAATCCTGAATACAGAAGTTATATACATTGAAACCCATCTCACCCAGAGAAGCAGCAGCACTGGCACCAGCCAGACCGGTACCTACAACGATAACATCGAGCTTGAGCTTGTTCTTGGGGTTAACCAGACGCTGATGAGCCTTATAGTTGGTCCATTTCTCTGCTACTGGTCCTTCGGGAATTCTTGAATCTATTGTCTTTGCCATAGTATATTCAATTATTCGATTGTGTTAATAAAATAGGGAGCTATTACATGATTGCTCCGTGGAAGTCACCAAGTGCGCAGAATGCAACTGCCACAGCAACGAACATCAGAACGAGGAGGGTGCTGTAGATGTTGCTAATGCAACGCCAGCGGTTGAACCATACCTTGCCACTGAAACCGAGGGTCTGCATAGAACTCCAGAGACCATGAGTCAGGTGGAACCACAATGCTGCCAACCAAACGAGGTAGATAGCGGTGTAGATGTAACCACAAGTGCTTGCCTCCTTGCCACCATGGAAAGTGTAAACGATCCAAGCATAACCATCTGCTGCACCAGCAACCTGATCCTCAATGCCTGCCAACTCAGCAAACATCATGTGGAACCAGAAGTTGTACAGGTGAAGAACCAAACCCAGAACAACGATGATACCCAGAACGAGCATGTTCTGACTAGCCCACTCTACCTTCTCGGGCTTGTTGGTGACTGCATAAGCATTGTTACCACGAGCCTTCTTGTTCTGCATAGTCAGCCAGAAAGCATACACAAAATGGAGCACTACTAGTGCAGCAAGACCTGCTGTTGCAACCAGCGCATACCAGTTGGCTCCCAGCATCTCACAAACCCAGTTGTATCCTGAAGCAGAGAACAGAGATACAACATTCATCAGGCCGTGGAATGTCAAAAACAGGATAAGCGCAACGCCACTAACGGACATCACAACCTTCCTACCGATTGATGAATCACATAACCACATAAAATGATTGTTTTAAAAAGTTATTAATTAAAGTTTATTTGTTTTTCTTTCCGTTGATTTTCGCTTTGATTGGTTCGGCATAAAAGCCATTTATAATGGGTTTGGATACCCACTTTTAGGTAATCTCCTATGTTAAATTAGGTATAACAGCGCAAAATTATAACAAAAATACGATTTACACAAACAAACAAAGCAATAGTTTCACTAAAAAGCATTACTTTTGTAGTCGAGAAATGTAAAAGAGCAATAAATGGAGCTGAAATTTGATGTTATCGTGGTAGGAGCAGGTCATGCTGGATGCGAAGCAGCATCAGCAAGTGCCCGAATGGGAGCTCGCACCTGTCTGGTCACGATGGACATGAACAAGATTGCCCAGATGAGTTGCAATCCCGCTGTCGGAGGCATAGCCAAAGGACAGATTGTGCGTGAGATAGACGCATTGGGAGGACAAATGGGAATCGTGACGGACAAGACCGCCATTCAGTTCCGTATGCTCAATCGTTCGAAGGGTCCCGCAATGTGGAGCCCACGTGCTCAATGTGACAGAGGAAAGTTCATCTGGGCTTGGCGAGAAATTCTGGAGAATACGCCAAACCTAAGCATCTGGCAAGACCAAGTGAAGGAACTATTGGTAAAAGATGGTCAAGTCACAGGTGTATTGACCTATATGGATGTGGTGATCAGGGCTCGGTGTGTCGTTATCACAACGGGAACCTTCCTCAACGGATTGATGCACATTGGTCGCACTAAACTCGCTGGAGGACGTGTAGCCGAACCACCCTCACTTTGTCTCACAGAATCTATCACAGCACACGGCATCAAGTCGTATCGCATGAAGACAGGAACACCTGTCCGCATTGATGGGCGTAGTGTGGATTTCTCCTTGATGACAGAGCAACCCGGTGATCAAGACTATCACAAATTTTCTTTTATCGGTGAGCAGCGCGCCCTACCCCAGCTACCATGCTGGATTTGTTTCACGAACCCCGACGTTCATCAGCGGCTACGAGAAGGACTGCCAGACTCCCCTCTGTTCAATGGACAGATTCAGAGTATCGGTCCTCGCTATTGCCCAAGTATAGAGACCAAACTGGTGACGTTTGCTGATAAAGAGCAACACCAACTCTTCCTGGAACCCGAAGGAGTCAATACGCAGGAGTATTACCTGAACGGTTTTTCCTCTTCGCTCCCCATTGATATTCAGATCTCGGCTCTACGCATGATTCCCGCGTTTCGCAATCTTGAAGTGTACCGACCAGGTTATGCCATCGAGTATGATTACTTTGATCCAACCCTACTAAAGCATTCCTTAGAATCAAAGATTATTGACGGATTGTTTATGGCGGGACAGGTAAATGGTACAACAGGATATGAAGAAGCAGGAGGTCAAGGTATTGTTGCCGGCATGAATGCAGCATTAAAATGCGCTGGTAATGAGCCATTTATTATGCACAGAGATGAATCGTATATCGGTGTATTGATTGACGACCTTGTAATTAAGGGCGTAGACGAACCGTACAGAATGTTTACATCTCGTGCAGAGTATCGTATCTTGCTGAGACAAGACAACGCTGATGTTCGACTCACAGAAAAAAGCTATAACTTAGGTCTTGCTACACGCGAGAGATTGGATATCTTGCAAAGGAAGCAGGAATTAGTCGGTGATCTCACGTCCTTCTGCGAGAATTTCTCCGTTAAAGCCAACTACATCAACGGTGCACTCGAACAGATGAGCGAAACTCCTCTCGTAAGAGGTTGCAAACTCATTGATCTCATAGCACGTCCAGGTATATCCATAGACAGTCTTGTTCCTCATATACACAAACTACGCGAAAAACTTGACTCTCTTGGGCAGCATCGCATTGAAGTAGCCGAGGCAACAGAGATTGGCATCAAGTACAAGGGATACATTGAGCGAGAGAAGCGCGAGGCAGAAAAGATGATGCGGCTCGAGGGTATACGTATCAAGGGGCACTTTGACTATAACAGTATCAACTCACTCTCAACCGAGGCACGCCAGAAACTCTCACGTATCAATCCCGAGACCTTGGGACAGGCAAGCCGCATTCCAGGTGTATCGCCCAGTGACGTGAATGTGTTGCTGGTGTTGATGAAGCGATAAAGCCAAATACGGCAGAACAAGATATAGTAAAACCCAGGCCACGCCTGCGATGCGAAAGGATAAGCAAATCTAAAGTTTCACGTGAAACGAATAATAAAAACATATATACTATGAACAACGAAACACTTCTCAAGAACCTGCGTAACGTTCCCGATTTTCCAATCAAAGGTATTCAGTTTAAGGATGTAAGTACTCTGTACAAGAATGCAGAATGTATGCGTATCATGGTTGACGAACTCTTTGATATGTACAAGGACAAAGGCATTACCAAGGTTGTAGGTATTGAGAGCCGAGGATTTGTAGTAGGTGCTGCTTTAGCTTATCGCCTAGGTGCAGGTTTTGTGATGTGCCGTAAGCCAGGGAAATTGCCTGCTGACACGAAACAGATGTCCTACATGAAGGAATACGGCAAGGATACCATTGAAATCCATTCTGATGCCATCACAGAGGATGATGTAGTATTGATACACGATGATCTCCTCGCTACTGGCGGTTCGATGAATGCTGCATACCAATTGGTGAAAGAGTTTAAGCCAAAACGCGTATCTATCAACTTTATCATCGAACTCACTATTGAGGGTTTGAATGGACGCTCTGTCTTTGACAAGGATGTAGATATTACCACGCTCATCAAGATTTGATTAGCCATTCAACGTTTGCCTCTACCCTATCAAGACGAGTAGTTTATGGCAAAACCAGATGAAACCATCAAAGAGTATCTGAAGGGCATTGTGCTCAATCTTCCAGAATGCCCTGGATGTTACCAGTATCTCGACGATACGGGAACTATCATCTATGTAGGTAAGGCAAAAAATCTAAAACGACGCGTTTCATCGTATTTCAACAAGGATAACCATAATCTCAAAACAAAGATATTAGTATCCAAGATAAGAGATATTAAATACATCATTGTAAATACTGAAGAGGATGCATTGCTATTGGAGAACAATCTCATTAAGCAATGGAATCCCCGATATAACATATTACTGAAAGACGGAAAGACTTATCCCAGTATCGTCGTAACCAACGAACCTTTTCCAAGGATTTTCATGACGAGAAAGATAGACAAGAAGTATGGTACGTACTTCGGACCCTATAGTCATGTTCCTACATTGTATGCATTATTAGATCTGATTAAGAATCTCTACCCCCTACGACGTTGCCACGAGATTATAACATTAGAGAGCATCGCAAAAGGCAAACATAAAGAATGCCTTGAATATCACATCAAGAATTGCGATGCCCCATGTACAGGGAAAGTTTCGCAAGAAGATTATTTGAAATTTGTCGATGAAGCAAAGGAAATTCTGAAAGGGAACACACGCAACATACAGCAATCCATGCTACAAGAAATGCGTAGACTTTCAGAAGAACTTGAATTTGAGAAGGCTGAACACATCAAGCGAAAGTATACTCTACTTGAAAACTACAGAAGTAAGAGTGAGGTTGTTAGCAACACGTTGCATAACATTGACGTGTTTAATATTGAAGATGACGAGAAAGTAGCATATATCAATTACCTTCACATATCAAATGGCTGTATCAACCAAGCGTTTACATTTGAGTACGCAAAACGTTCCGGAGTAGAAACAACTGAAGACATTCTACTTGAAGGAATTGTTGAAATGCGAAGCCGTTATCATGGTGATTCTAAGGAAGTTATAGTACCGTTCCCCGTGGAACACTATAACGATAAGATATGTTTCACAGTACCACAAAAGGGAGACAAGAGGACACTGTTAGACCTATCAAGAACCAATGTGTTGCAGTACAAAAAGGACAGATTAAGTCAGAGTGATAAGTTGAATCCGGAGCAAAAGAACACAAGGTTATTAAAAGAATTACAAGACCTTCTTAAACTGGACAAACTGCCCATTCAAATAGAGTGTTTTGATAATTCAAACATATCAGGTACAGATGCTGTAGCAGCCTGTGTCGTTTTCCAGAATGCAAAACCATCGAAAAACGAGTACCGTAAATATAATATAAAAACGGTGGAAGGACCTGATGATTACGCCTCGATGAAGGAGGTTGTAAGACGACGTTATACACGTCTGATCTCGGAAGAAAAGCGTTTGCCAGACCTAATTATCGCAGACGGAGGTAAGGGCCAAATGGAAATAATAAGAGAGGTAATACAGGACGAATTGCACATTGATATACCCATTGCAGGTTTGGCTAAGGACGGAAAACATCGCACGAATGAACTGCTATATGGTTTTCCAGCTCAAACGGTAATGATTAAGCAAGAGAGTCCCTTGTTCAAATTGCTAACCCGTATTCAAGACGAGGTGCATAGATTCGCTATTACATTCCATCGCGATAAGCGTAGTAAAAGTCAGATAAAATCAGAATTAGACGGAATTAAGGGTATTGGAAAAGCTACTAAAGAGAAGTTGCTAAAAGAATTTAAGAGCGTGAAACGGATTAAAGAAGCTTCTTTGGAGCAACTTACTGATTTAGTTGGTGCAGCAAAAGCAAAGATAATAAATAATGGATTAAACGAAGAAAACACCAATTTATGAAAACTGTAATACAGAGAGTAAAATACGCATCAGTCACTATAGACGGTCATATCAAGTCCAAAATAGATGCGGGATTGTTGATCCTGGTAGGAATAGAGGACAGTGATACACAGGAAGACATTGACTGGCTATGCAAGAAAATCGTTTCACTTCGTATTTTTGACGATGAATACGGAGTAATGAACAAAAGCATAACGGACATGAATGGTGACATACTCGTGGTAAGTCAATTTACACTGATGGCATCGTATAAAAAAGGTAACAGACCCTCATATATACGTGCCTCAAAACCCGATAAAGCCGTGCCAATGTACGAAGGGTTCTGTAATGGTATCAGCATCGCATTGGGAAAAGAAATAGGTACTGGAGAGTTCGGAGCAGATATGAAAGTAGAATTGCTGAACGACGGTCCAGTTACAATTTGTATGGATACACACAATAAAGAATAGTAATAAGTAAGTGATCAAATTTATTTATACAATGTTTAGTAAGTAACTTTCTGTAATATCTGCACTCTCTTTTGAACATCTTTCTCCTTGATTTTCAGTCATGATGCCCGCATCACTCTACATTTTGCCCTACGGCAAAAGTCAAATACAAGAAGAAATCCGAATCAAAATAGAGCACATCTATTATAAAAATAATTTTGATCTCTTACTTACCCCTCGAAAAAGAGACGTAAAAACAATAGTATAAATCATTAAAATAAACCAATTATGAGTGATGAAATGAGCAAGTACGAAGAAGTACTAAATCAGTATGTTACAGAGATTGACGATGAGAAAGTAAAGGCTGCAGTTGCCAAACTGATTGAGGAAAAGTTGCCAGAGAACGATACAAAGGAGGTTAAGGAATTCCTGATGGGAAGTGTGGAATTGACTACTCTAAAGACCACAGATAGCGAGGAAAGCGTAATGGCATTCACAGAAAAAGTAAACAAATTCGCAGAGGTTTATCCTGGTCTTCCTCATGTTGCAACCATCTGTGTATATCCCTGTTTTGCTAAGATTGTGAGTGACACCCTGGAAGTAGACGGTGTAGAAATTGCTTGTGTTTCGGGCAGTTTTCCCTCTTCACAGGCCTTGATTGAGGTAAAGGTGGCAGAGACTGCTTTGGCAGTAAAAGATGGTGCTACGGAGATTGATATCGTGCAGAGTGTGGGTAAATTCCTTTCGGGTGACTACGAGACCGTATGTGATGAAATCAGCGAATTGAAGGCTGTTTGTGGTGAAAAGAAGATGAAAGTGATTCTGGAAACAGGCCTTTTGAAGAACTGCACAAACATCAAGAAAGCATCAATCTTGGCTATGTATGCAGGTGCTGATTATATCAAGACCAGCACTGGCAAGGAGAATCCCGCAGCTACCCCAGAGGCTGCCTACGTAATGTGCCAGGCTATTAAGGAGTACTACGACAAGACAGGTATACAGATTGGTTTCAAGCCCGCAGGTGGACTCAACACCGTTCACGACGCAGTCGTATATTATACTATAGTAAAGGAGGTTTTGGGCGAACAGTGGTTGACCAACCAATGGTTGCGTCTTGGCACCAGCCGTTTGGCAAATCTCTTACTCAGTGAGGTTGAGGGTAAGGAGATCAAGTTCTTCTAAGGAGTCCCCTACCCCACCCCATCAATTACTGCCAATTTTCATGCTCGAGAGTAATTTATTTCCATACAGATACCAGGAAAAAGGAAACAAAATGATTCTCACGAAGGTAAAATGTTACACATCTTATTGATACACAACCATTTACGTGCAATAATTCTTGTACGTGAAAATTTGGCAAATAATTGAATGGAGTTCGTAAAAACGTGTTTAACCCACAAAATTAAGAAAATTATGAAAAAGATGAAGTTTTTTGCCTTCTTGTTCTTCGCAAGTCTCTTGATGACTTCATGTGTGGTTAGCAAGAAGAAATATATGGAGGCCGAAGATGGTCGTTGGGCTGCCCTCTATAGCAGAGACAGTTTAGCTGCACTGTTGACGAGTTCACGCGCTCAATGTCAAAGACTGTTAGACGACACAACCAAACTCGGCACCAGTCTTCGCAATTACCAAGGTCTTCTTTCTACAAGCACCATGGAGAAAGAAAGACTTAATGATAAGTTGAACACCAACGCCAACGAGAATCAGAAACTCAACGAATTACTCAGCTCAAAGATGAAAGAACTGGAAGAGCGTGAAAAGACCATCAACCAGTTGCAGAAGGTTATCAATGAGCAGAATAACAAGGTAAGCGAAATTCTTGACAATGTCAAGAACGCACTAATGGGTTTTAGCAGTGATCAGTTGACTGTAAAAGAAGAAGGTGGCAAGATCTATGTTGCCATGTCAGACAAGCTACTTTTTGAGTCTGGAAAGGCTATTGTAAACAAGCAAGGAGAAGAAGCTCTTGGAAAACTGGCAACTGTACTGAACCAGCAGACCAACATTGATGTCTATTGTGAGGGTCATACCGACAATGTACCCATCAAAACTGCTATTTATCAGGATAACTGGGATTTAAGTGTGATTCGTGCTACGAGCGTTGTACGTATCTTGACAGAAACCTATGGTGTGCAACCCCTTCAGATTCTTCCATGTGGACGAGGAGAGTTCAAACCC